>CAZNXP010000474.1:0-1007 GCA_964576955.1 uncultured Algimonas sp. | reverse complement strand
TCAACAGAAACAAGCCCAGCCTTAATCGCCGCCTGCGCCCGCGCCCGCGAGTCATAATGACCATGAGTGGTTAGGTATTGATCAGCGCGCATGAGGAAGCGTTACACTAAAAATTCCGCCTGCCCTAGAGAGAAGGAAAATAGTTTACGCCAGCCCCTTCATATCCGCGACATCGCGGCCAATGACCTCAAAGACTTTCTCAACAATAGAGTCCGCATCGAGCTTAGCTTGCTTATACATCAGCGCCGGGCTGTCTTGATCGATATAGATATCTGGCAAGGTCATGGTTCGGATTTTTACGCCAGTATCGAGACGGCCCGCATCAGCTAGTGCATGGAGGCAGAAGGCGCCAAATCCGCCGACAGAGCCTTCTTCAATCGTGATAAGAACTTCATGCTCATCGGCTAAACGGCAGAGCAGTTCTGTATCCAGCGGCTTAGCGAAACGGGCATCTGCGACGGTGGCCGATAGGCCCAGCGCTTCCAGCTGTTCCGCCGCGGCCATGGCTTCACCGAGGCGCGTGCCGTAAGAGAAAATCGCAACGCTAGAGCCTTCGCGCAAGACGCGGCCCTTACCAATTTCGAGCGGCTGCGGATTAGGGTCAATCCCAATACCTGTCGCTTCGCCGCGCGCATATCTAAAGGCTGTCGGCCCGTCATCACGCGCCACAGCTGTCGCGACCATTTTCGCGAGCTCATTCTCATCCGCTGCCGCCATAAGCACCATATTTGGCAGGCAGCCAAGATAGGCAATATCAAAAGCCCCTGCATGGGTCGGACCGTCCGCCCCAACAAGACCTGCGCGGTCCATCGCAAAGCGGACAGGCAGGTTCTGCAGCGCCACATCATGCACCACTTGGTCATAACCGCGCTGAAGGAAGGTCGAATAAATCGCGCAGAACGGCTTATAGCCATCCGCAGCGAGGCCACCTGCAAAGGTGACCGCATGCTGCTCGGCAATCCCGACATCGAACATGCGTTCAGGGAAGACTTGGCCAAATTCCTTCA
>CAZNXP010000473.1:0-1016 GCA_964576955.1 uncultured Algimonas sp. | reverse complement strand
ATAATACGCGGATATTTATGCGGGCGATGCAGGCGAGTATTGCTTTGGGCCTCGCTTCGGCGGCCTTGGGCGTCTTTACCAATTCTGTGAATAGCCTCTTCAACTTGCTCGAAAAAAACATTGAATTGACCAAGAAAGCCGAAATGGCCAAGTCAAATTTTCTCGCCAATATGTCCCATGAACTCCGGACGCCTTTGAACGGCGTGATTGGTATGACGGGCTTGCTCAAAAAGACCGACTTAACACCGGCTCAAAATCAATATGTTGATATTGTACAAGGATGCTCAACGGGGCTCGTAGCGATAATCAATGATGTTTTGGATTTGTCGAAACTCGATTCTGGAAAATACGAATTTTCATACAAGCCATTTGATGTACGCGCGATGCTAGACTCGCTCATGGCGCTTCACCTCCCCGCCGCGATTGAAAAAAATCTAAATTTGGCATTATATTGGCCAGAACAGACTCCAGCACAGGTCATTGGTGATGAATCCCGCCTGCGCCAAATCGCGAATAATCTCATTGGGAATGCGATAAAATTCACAGATCAGGGCCGTGTAGACGTTATAATTCAACACCGCCTTATTGCCGCCAAGTCCGGTGATTGGATGGAGTTCTGTTTGTTCGTTCGGGATACAGGGGTTGGGATTCCAGCGGATCTGGTTGAGCGTGTTTTTAACCGATTTGAACAAGTTGATAACCGCTTGTCATCGACCACGCCGGGAACAGGGTTAGGCCTTGCGATTACCCAGAACCTTGTTGAGAAAATGGGCGGGCGGATACATCTTCAAAGTCAATTTGGCGAGGGCACGACCTTCACCCTTCAACTGCCGCTCCAATATGTGAAATATATGACGCCCCCTGAGTTGCCTCAGCAGGATGCGGGCGTGTTTTCGGGCGTGATGAAAGCTTCCGCTTAAATTTCTAAACTGGCTTTATCTGTATTGACAGCTCGCTAGCCGCCCCTTAAAGGCCCGCCATTCGCGCAGTTTTAACTCTGCGCTCCGCGCTGTGCA
>CAZNXP010000472.1:0-1018 GCA_964576955.1 uncultured Algimonas sp. | reverse complement strand
ACGGTAAATTTAAGCGTGGATTTCACCGGCATGGCAAAAATTGGAGACTGGATTTTCACAGAGAGTGAAATCGTCAAAATAGGCGGCTCTCTTGGCTTTGTGAGATGTCAGCTAAAAACGCCAGAGGTTATTGTCGCGCGGGCCAATGCAACCTTCAAAATAGCTTAAGCTAATTCGTCAAATCGGCCCCGACAGCCTCCGCAATCGTTGTAAATCCATCCGCTTTTGCGAGCGCCTCCAGGTCCGCGCAGATTTGCGCGACAAGCTGCGGGCCGTGATAAACGAGCGCGGAATAAAGCTGCACGGCTTTCGCGCCGGCCCGGATTTTCGCATAGGCCTGCGCGCCGCTGCCAATACCGCCGACGCCGATGAGGTCAATCTTGCCATTCGCGGCATCTGCAAATTCGGCCAAAATGCGTGTCGATTTTTCAAACAAGGGCTGACCGGATAAGCCGCCGCCCTCACCTGCGTGTGCGCTTGCAAGGCTTGCTGGACGGTCCAATGTCGTATTGCTAACGATGATCGCATTCATACCATAAGTGCGCGCTTGTTCGACAATCCGGTTGATTTGGCTCACCTGAACATCTGGCGCGACTTTGAGGAAAATCGGAACGCTGGGCTTACCGCCCATAAGCTCCGCCCGCGTCTCGGCGATACGGCTGAGCAAATCTTCCATCTCATCCGCGCCTTGCAGCTTGCGCAGGCCGGGCGTGTTGGGGGAGCTAATATTTATCGTGAAATAATCCGCATGACCCCAAAGCCGCGTCAGCCCCGTCACATAATCCGCAGCGCGGTCTTCACTATCTTTATTTGCGCCGAGGTTCGCCCCGACTAGCCCGCCATTACCCGCGCGGGCTTTTAGTCGCGCTTCAAAATGGTCCAAGCCGCGATTGTTAAATCCCATACGGTTGATGACGGCTTCATCTTCGGTCAGGCGAAACAGGCGCGGCTGCGGATTGCCCGCTTGCGGGCGCGGCGTGACCGTGCCGCATTCCACAAACCCAAATCCCGCGCCGAG
>CAZNXP010000471.1:0-1032 GCA_964576955.1 uncultured Algimonas sp. | reverse complement strand
ATGTTGAACTTGTTAGGCACTATCTATCTGCCATCCCATAAAGTCAATTTTTTGGGAGGAAGTGAATCTACGGCTCACGCGCCTGCTACCGCCTTTATTGCGCATCAGATTAGTCTTAGCGAAGGGGCTAATATTACAGTCTCTGTCGATCATATTACGGCCGGAACCTCGCCTATTCAGCCACGTTCGGATAGCACCGTAAGGTTGGTCAGATAATCCCATTTGCAGGGGGCGGCTTTGTCGCTTAGGCTCTCCTAATTCCAATTCGGCATTAGGAGACAGCCATGCGTTTATCTCGTCATTTGCGATATGGGTTTTGCCTCGTCGCCCCTATTTTTTTCGCGCTAGCAGGATGTAGTCAAGCGCAAGTGGCGCCAGCGGCTGAGCCTCAAATCGCGCAAATTCCGCCGCCCAGCACAACACGGCTCGACCCGCCCGCCAATTATGTGACCCAAAAAAACAAGGTCATCATGCTTGGCTTGATACATAGCGGCCATATTGAGAGCGAGCGTTTCGGCCTGCCTGTCGTGGAACAATTAATTCGAGATATAGACCCCGATTATGTGCTGACTGAAATTCCGCCAGACCGCCTCGCCGACGCCGTGAAAGGGTTCGTGGAAACGGGTGAGGTCACAGAGTCCCGCGTGCGCGTCTTCCCGGAATATAAAGATGTGCTCTTTCCGCTATCGCGCGAGATGGACTTTAAGATTATTCCCACGGCGGGATGGTCGCGGGGCATGGCGGATTTTCGGCGCGCAGCTCTGTCTGACTTAAGCAAAGATGAGACGCGCAAGACCGATTGGGACGCCTATACCGCCAGTACGCAATCCGCGCGCGGGGAATTGGGCGACCGCGGTGATGACCCGCATTTCATTCACACCGACGCCTATGATGAGCTGACGCGGCGGCGTATGAGCGTTTACGCGACGGCCTTTGCCGATGATGTTGGGCGCGGGGATTGGGAGCGCATCAATGCAGCCCATTATAAGCTGATAGAGGCGGCGCTTGAAAATCACGCAGGCGAGGGCGCAA
>CAZNXP010000470.1:0-1034 GCA_964576955.1 uncultured Algimonas sp. | reverse complement strand
TTGTCACAGGCGGCTTGAGATTTGGCATGATAATCGCGCGCGCAAATTGGCGGGCCGTGTGGTTCACCACATCCGAGAGCATAACGCCGTCGCGCAGGTGAACATGCCAATCATCAGGTCGGCGAATAGTAAGCGTATCAGTCATAGTGGAAAGCTAGCCGAGCGGATGGGGAGGGTCTAGCAGCGGACTGCCAATATATATGGGGACAAGCTTCAGTCCCAATCGCGCCGCTGTAATGCCATGAGTTCATTTCCATCTGCATCAAAGAGCGTGAGCTTGAGATGGGTTGCCTCAAATTTGCGCGTATCTTGCAATTTTTTTAGGAAGGCCATCTCAGCCTCCATCATGCCGTCGCAAAATTTCTTTGTGCTGGCCAGCGCGCCGAAAGCGAGGGTCGGGCCATTTTGTGTATATTGACCAAAGAAACGGTTGCAGCCGCCATATCCTGTTATTTCGCCGCCCGTTTTAAAGGCGACAAATTGTTCGGTAGCTTGCGTGTCTACCGGTCCCCATTCACTGCCCGCAAGTGTGGCGAGCGGACGCGCTTTTCGGGCGTCGCTTGCCAGTTTTGCACAGCCCACAAGGACAAGCGCGCCAAGGGCGAGGGGCAGAATGACGGGAAGCGCCATTCTCACCGTTCTCTATAGGGGTCGCCTAACATAGACGAGATATGCCGCCCGTTCTCGGCGAGGGCTGCAACATCCACAGAGACTTTTGGCGAGCATTGCGAGTGGCGTTCTTTTTCTTGATAATATCCAGCATTAAAAGCGCGGACGAGTTGGCGGTGGCGTTCCGTATCTTCGCCGGCTTCGACGCTCATCATGCGCTGTCCATAATCCCGCCATTTCTGATCATTGAGCCCAAAGCATAATGTGCGCAGATAATGAATTTGGCCGATATTTTTCGACAGCGCTTCGACAAGATTGGTCATGGTCACCATATCTTCTTCAATGCGTAATTCCGCGGCTTCGCGGGCCTTTGCGGCGAGTTCGCGTTTCTCGCGTTCTGTTAGCGGTTTTGGCGGCGGTGTTTC
>CAZNXP010000469.1:0-1036 GCA_964576955.1 uncultured Algimonas sp. | reverse complement strand
CAAGAGGATAGAAAAACAGAGCTGAAATTGTGACGAGTAACGACCCAATATATCCTGTTCCCGAAGCCTTCGCGAAAACATCGAACTTAACGCCCGCGAGTTATGCGTCGATGTATGCGGCTTCCATTGCGGACCCCGAAGCTTTTTGGGGGACAATGGGACAACGGCTGGAGTGGATGACCCCTTATAAGACGGTCAAAAATGTAAGTTGGGATAGAGCTAATCTTTCGGTTAAATGGTATGAGGATGGGGTCTTAAATGTGACCGCCAATTGCCTCGACCGGCATTTGGCGAGACGGGGCGACAAACCGGCGATCATCTGGGAGGGAGATGATCCATCAGAAAGCCGGACACTCACATATCGCGAGCTGCACGCAGAGGTGTGCCGCTTTGCGAATGTGCTCAAGTCTAATGGCGTTAAGAAAGGTGACCGCGTCACCATTTATATGCCCATGATTTTGGAGGCCTCTTTTGCCATGCTCGCTTGCGCGCGCATTGGCGCCGTGCATTCGGTGGTCTTCGGGGGATTTTCGCCGGATGCACTGGCGGGGCGCATTACAGATTGTGACAGCACATTTGTCATCACGGCAGATGAGGGCCTTCGCGGAACAAAGAAAATTCCGCTGAAAGCAAATTGCGACGCCGCCTGCGATATTGCAGGCATTGTGAAGACGGTCCTGACTGTGCGCCGCACGGGCGGCGATGTAAATATGACCGAGGGGCGCGATATTTGGCTGCATGAGGCCTTAAGCACCGTGTCGGGTGACTGTCCGCCCGAGCCGATGAACGCGGAAGATCCGCTCTTCATTCTTTATACCAGCGGCTCAACAGGAAAGCCAAAAGGCGTTTTGCACACGACAGGAGGTTATCTCGTCTGGGCCTCCATGACCCATGAATATGTATTCGATTTGAAAGAGGATGATGTTTATTGGTGCGCCGCCGATGTCGGCTGGGTGACAGGGCATACTTATATAGTTTATGGTCCGCTCGCCAATGGCGCGACGACGCTCATGTTTGAAGGCGTTCCGACCTATCC
>CAZNXP010000468.1:0-1038 GCA_964576955.1 uncultured Algimonas sp. | reverse complement strand
TCTTTACCCTATGCCTGAGTTTATCAGAAGAGCGAAATACCACGACACGCCTCGCATCAATGGCCGCATATTCACCCGTCCTTGGATTCCTGCCCGGTCGTTTATTTTTTTGCCGGATTTCGAAAGTTCCAAACCCAGATATCTTGACCGTTTCGCCCGCGACCAAGCGATTTAAAATATGACTAAGCATGGATTCTAATATATGGCCGGACTCGGTTTTGGATAAGCCGATTTCTGTGTAAAGGGCGTTTACAATATCTGCGCGATTTAGAGTTTTATGAGGCATATTATTGGGAGGTTATAAATTGTCGGTTTAATGATACTTTAGGTCGGTATTGAGTACCCGCGACAGCAAAAAATTTGAATGTCCTTCAAAGGCGGTCAACATCATGCTGTGAACCCCCTGAGCTAAACTCATCACTTGTGGACTAAGTTCCTCCATTGGCCGATGGTTGAAATCGTAATCGATTTGAAAATTCGTTCCCAAGTGATCCAACTGGAAAACAGAAAGCTGCAGTTTGAAACGTCGACCACTTTTGGTCCATTTGCGTTTATAAAAATACCTGAAACGGGAACCAGCAATTTTATGTTCCTGAGCTTCTCGGAAATAAACTACTGCGGCAGCCGGATATTCTGAAATATCGACTTTCTCAATTTTAAAGTTGGGCAAATTTAGGTGCGCTATAAACCTATGCAAAAGGTCAGTGTCGGACCTCGATTTATCGTCAAAACTTAATCGAAGTCTGTACGGCTTTATACTCGGCAAATCGCCGGTCCGACTAATGCGACTTAACATCAGGTATTTCTACCGCGTCTGAACTGGAATTATTTCCACCTTTGCCAAATAAAAACTCAACTTCCGCTCGCTCGCAATTTAATTTATTGGCTAGCAGATTTAATATAGCAGCTTTGGAGACAGGACGCTCCAAATTGCTTTCTATTGTCTCTCTTGATGATTTCACTTTCCCACACTCTCATCATAAAGCCCCCGTTTCCCCTTTACCCTTGGTCAAACTAACCACTGGCCTTAAATGCTCG
>CAZNXP010000467.1:0-1039 GCA_964576955.1 uncultured Algimonas sp. | reverse complement strand
AATCGCTGATGGCTTCGCCGACCATGCTGATACCGTCGGTTCGCATATAGGTGATAAGGCCCGTTGTTTCGCCGCCAATATCAACGCCTTCATAGAGACGCTGGGCCGTTTGCATGGTTTGCGTGGCAGAGAAGCCGAGCTTGCGGGAGGCTTCTTGTTGGAGCGTCGATGTCATAAAGGGCGCTGATGGATTACGGGTGAGGGGTTTGGCTTCGACTTTGGTAATCGATAAGTTCGCAGCGGTGACAGCGGCCTTCGCCTTCATCGCTAGCTCTTCATTATGTAGCGAGAATTTATCTAGTTTCTCGCCGTTGAGAGACACGAGCCGGGCTGGGAAGCTTCCCTTTGGCGCCGTCATATCGCCCACGACGGACCAATATTCACGCGCGTCAAATTGTTCGATTTCTGTTTGGCGTTCTGTGATGAGTTTCAAGGCAACAGATTGAACACGGCCAGCGGAACGCGCGCCTGGAAGCTTGCGCCATAATACGGGCGAGAGGGTAAAGCCCACAAGATAATCTAAGGCGCGGCGCGCGAGATAGGCATCGACAAGCTCTTGGTCGAGTTGGCGCGGGTTGGCGATAGCCTCTGTGACGGATTTTTTGGTAATCGCATTGAAGACGACCCGCTCGACGGCTTTCCCTTTGAATTCCTTCTTCTTCGACAGGACTTCAAGCAAATGCCAAGAGATGGCTTCACCTTCTCTATCCGGGTCGGTCGCGAGGATAAGCTTGTCGGAACTCCCGAGCGCGTTTTGAATATCCTTAATCCGTTTCTTGGATTGCGTGTCCACAGACCAGCTCATGGCGAACTTATTTTCTGGATCAACAGACCCATTTTTGGACGGAAGATCACGAACATGACCGAAACTGGCAAGAACCTTATAGTCCTTCCCGAGATATTTTTCGATGGTTTTGGCCTTGGCAGGCGACTCGACGATGACGAGATTCATACAGGGACTCTATATATGTGAAGAGCGCGGCGTTTGGGGGAGCGCAAAAATAAAGTCAACCACAGGAGCCAGAAGGATAGCATTTGC
>CAZNXP010000466.1:0-1041 GCA_964576955.1 uncultured Algimonas sp. | reverse complement strand
AAAGGCGTTCCCGTCGCCTGCGCCCAGCGCTCTTCTAAAAAGATGTAGCTCTCCTTAGAGCCCATGGACTCATAGCTATTATCAAAGCCTTTCACATAATCGATGAAAATTTCCATGTCCTGCATTGCGGCCCCTTCGGCACCATTATCGGACATAAAGATGATAAGCGTATTGTCATATTGGCCGCTATCTTTCAGGTAGGTGATCATGTCGCCTACTTTTTGATCAAGACGGTCCACCATGGCAGCATAAATTTCCATACGCTTAGCTTCATAAGCGCGCTCTTTATCAGAAAGCGCTTCCCACTCTGGAAAATCCGTTACGATTTCGGGCAGAACAGCTGTTTCTGGAACCAAACCCATCGACTTCATACGCTTAAAACGCTCGGTCTGTAGCGCCTTCCACCCTGTATCATATCGGCCTTCATATTTTGCCATATCTTCGGGGCGCGCATGTAGCGGCCAATGCGGAGCTGTATAAGCCAGATAGCCAAAAAATGGCTTGCCGCTATCTTTACTGCTATCCACATAGCTAATCATTTTATCCGTATAATAGTCAGTGGAATATTTAAATTCCTCCGGCAGCGGTATAAGCTTGCCATCTTCACGATATTTTGCCGGGTCAACATTCCCGTTCAGACCGCGCTTATCAAGATGCGAGGCTCCGCCAACCAGCAAAGCAATAGACTTATCAAATCCGCGCGCAGCTGGTGACAGCTCTTCCGTAACACCAAGATGCCATTTGCCCGCCATATAGGTTCGGTAATCGGCTGCTTTCAACCGCGAGGCAATCGTCACCGCGCGGTCATTCAAATGGGTCTCATAGCCTGGCTGCCCGATTTGATTGGGCGCCATATGCTCACCCATAGCCCCTAGGCCTACAAGATGATGATCCGCGCCTGACATCAACATAGCGCGCGTTGGAGAACAGGTCCCAGCGACGTAGAAATTCGTCAGCAGCCGACCATTTTTCGCCAATGAGTCTAAGTTCGGCGTCTCAATCTCGCCGCCATATGCGCCTAAATCCGAATAGCCAACATCA
>CAZNXP010000465.1:0-1051 GCA_964576955.1 uncultured Algimonas sp. | reverse complement strand
GTTCAGGACTTCTCGCGCAAAAACTGGGTATGACCCAAGTTTATGACGATGCAGGTAATCATATTCCTGTCACCGTCTTGTCACTCGAAGGGTGCCAAGTTGTTGCGTCTAAAACTATCGCTCGCGACGGTTACACATCTCTCCAGCTCGGGGCTGGCGATGCCAAGCCAAAGCGCGTTAGCAAAGCAGAGCGTGAGCGCTTTGCAAAAGCTGGCGTTACGCCAAAAAGAAAATGTGTCGAGTTTCGCATTGCTGAAGGCAATGAAATCGAAGTCGGCGCGACAATGACAGCGGATCACTTTGTTCCGGGTCAAAAAATTGACGCCTCAGGCATTACTGTCGGTAAAGGGTTTGCGGGCGCGATGAAGCGTCATAACTTTGGCGGCCTTCGCGCGACCCACGGTGTTTCCATCTCGCATAGATCACACGGCTCTACGGGTCAGTGTCAGGATCCGGGTAAAGTTTTCAAAGGTAAGAAGATGGCGGGTCATATGGGCGCCGTTCGCCGTACAGTTCAAAACCTAGAAGTTGCCCGCGTTGACGCTGAGCAGGGTCTAGTGATGATTAAAGGTGCAACGCCAGGTGCGAAGGGGGCTTGGATTGAGCTTCGCGACGCAACGAAAGGCACGAAAGTTGATGATCTGCCTTTGCCGGGTAAGTTCACAATGGATGCGCCTAAGTCAAAAGCGAAGCCGGCAGCTAAGAAATCAGGCGGCAAAAAAGCTGCGGCGCCTGCAGCTGGATTTGTTGACGCGGTCGTTCTTATCGACGGTATTGGTCCAAAGGGCGAGGAAGCTCTCGCTGAAGCTGGTATTACAAAGCTCACAGAGATTGCGGCCATGAGCGCTGAAGACATTGCGGCGATTGAAGAGAAAATCGGCAAGCCGGGTATTGTTGCGAAGCAAGAATGGGTTGAGCAGGCCAATGAAATGATCGCAGGTGAAGAGCCGCGTTCGCAAGTCGATAAAGACCTTGCGAAGAAGATGCGCGCCGAAACTGCTAAAGGTGAGGAAGAGTAGATGAAACTCGACGTTAAAACACTCGCCGGGAA
>CAZNXP010000464.1:0-1058 GCA_964576955.1 uncultured Algimonas sp. | reverse complement strand
ACGGCGTTAAAATAATGCGCTGTGTTCTGCTATTTTGGTTCAATAAAGCGGTACAGTCGCCGCTATTGGATCAAGCCTAATCCAGAGCGCTACCGCTACAGATAGGCCGAAGCTAATCAAAGCTAGTCCGTTCCCCGTTCGGCTTTGCGTTCCCGGATAAAGGGGCAGGAGGGCGAGGGTGAGTAAGGCGATGGGCAAGATCGCAACGCTCGGTAAATCCGGGCCGACCCCGACCATCAGCAGATGAAACAGGCCGAGCATATAGCCAATCACAAGTGCCGCTATGAGAGCAGGTGCCCAGTGGGTTTTTAGCTTGCGCTGCACCGCTGTGGTGAGCGCGAAAAGCAAGACGGCCAAGACGATAAAATAGCTCGCCGTTGGGGCCAGCGCTTGTCCAATAATGCCGAAGCCTAGCAAAGGTAGTGCGGTGCCAATCAACCCATTTGGTGATAGTGCCTTGCGCCCAAAAAAGAGCAATAAAACGGTAAGCCCTGCAAAACCGGCCATGAGTTGTAATTCGGATATGGCGGCAAGGCGGTCGTAATAATCTGCGCCGCGGCCTGCGCCCGATAGGAGGTTCAAGATAAATAATAATACGCCGCCCAAAATCAGGAAGCCGACCATGCGTAAGGCCCCCGTCAAAATGTCGATATGTGAGCCGCGCTTATCATATGAAAGGCCAAGGCCAACCAAAGTGAACAGAATAAATACCCAGCCAAATGCGGGTGCGTAAATCACAGTGAAGAGGCCAAAAGCATCAAAAAATGTCGCGTCTTTTTTGGGAGCAGGCAAATTATCTGCTGATAGCAAAGCCCGCGTGAGGTCCAACCCTTGCGAGCCCATATGTTGGAGGGTCGAGACTTGCAGGGCGTCTGTTTCATTCTTGGGCGAGTGGTATTGTTCTGCCCGCCCAATATTTGCGATATTATAAGCGACATAATCGCCTTTTAGGGCTGGGGTGAGATCCGTGTCATTGGGCAGAATATTATAAACAAAAGTCGAGAGCGAGGATGTGCTGGGTTGCTTCACGGATTTTGCGTAGAGCCGTGCCGTATTTC
>CAZNXP010000463.1:0-1071 GCA_964576955.1 uncultured Algimonas sp. | reverse complement strand
CGCCCAATTCTGTGCGGTTTTTAATAGAGCGGAAAGCACATTTGAATCATCAATGGCGTCAAAATAGCCAAAAAAAGCGGTTTCAGAATCATGCTGCGCGTCATGGTCAGGGTTTGTGAAGGCGGCAATTCGCCCAACATCTTGGCCTTCCTTAACAGCCAGAAATAACTGACGAACCAAATTTTGGGCAGCTGGATTTTTTTTGGGGTCTAGCTGTTCTTTTCGCTCAAGCCGTAAAGGCGGTGCCCATGCGGCTTGCCCCCGATATAAATCAAAGGGCAGCTGTAAAAATCGGTCCGTCTCTGAAGGCGTATTCACCTCCATGACATTTACTTTTGACGCGGCGCTTTTCGCCTTCCCAGCAGACACAAATCTCTCCCGTCCGAATTATGTTCGGACGGCTATCTGCGTCTTGAGTCTAAAGGTCAACCAAATGAAGGTCGATGTCCACGCCTTCCATCGGCACTTCAAAACCCGTTTCTGAAAATTTTGGCAGTCGAAGCGACTTGATTTCAGGGTTGTTCGAGAGGCCATAAGGCTCTTTAGGCTTGAAATTCCACGCTTTTTTCAGTCGGCGGTCGCCATCCTTGTCATGATATCCAACAACGGCATATTCACCGGGAGCCGGTAAATTTATACAGACTTTTTGAGGACCATCCTGCGCGGGAACCCGAATTCGGCGTAATTTTCCCTCTTTTTTAAGGAAGTTATTTTCGCCAAATAGCTCAAGCTTTAAAATGCCGCCCGTCGAGACATTATGGACATTAACCCGAATTTGCAGCGCACCCGGCACGCAGTAGTCAGACTTATCCTTATCATAAAGCTCAAGGCCATGCTCAATCCCAACCGCTGAGAGTTGTTTTTTTGGCTTTTCATCTTCGCCTTGAGACAATGCCGCACTCGGCATCGCCATGAGCCCAATCATGACAAAAGCTTTAGCATATTTGCTCATATAGGTGTTTGATTTCATAGTATCATTTTCCTAAGCCATTAATGCCCAAAAAAGGGCGTTCCTGCGTATATATGGGAACTACACCCACGAGCGTAAAGGCGTAATCACAGACCTGTCAT
>CAZNXP010000462.1:0-1071 GCA_964576955.1 uncultured Algimonas sp. | reverse complement strand
CCTTGTAGGGCATTTTTGCCACAGTTCGAAACACTTTCATGTCAAATGCAGAAACAGAGTTGAACAATTTAATGTAATGAAATAACAGACCGCCGATGACGCGACACCCGCTCATAAAGACCTTTATGGTCCTCATGGCTGCTTTATTCTTTGCCATGCAAGGCTTTGCGCAAGCGCATGCCGCCTCCAATGGGGGTGAAGACCATTCACATGAAGGTATTGCCTGTGACGTTGCGCTGGTCGCGGCGGAGCAAGTTGTTATAACGCCGCCGGCTCTGGTGCCAACGCCTCTTATTTTGCCGCGCCGTATCAAATCACCTGCACTGATTATTCGGCCCGCACCCCGTAGCTTTGATAGCCGCGCCCCGCCGCCTCGAGCCCCACCTCTTTAAACTCTGATTTCCAAAAATTTTCCGCTGCACGGCCTCGTCGTGACAGTTTTCCCATGTTTTCAGATTTTAAGAGTATTTTTCATGTCCCGATTCACATCTGGCCTTCTGGCCTCCGTATTCCTTTTGCCGTCTTTTGCTGCGGCACAAGATGTTAGCGACGACGATCTCATCATCGTCACCGCCTCACCCCTCGAACGCTCCATAGATGAAGCCATCACAGGTCAGTCCATCCTGACAGGCGCCGAGCTTCAAGATCGTCTTGCCAGCACAATTGGCGAAACCCTCAAACTTGAGCCCGGCCTGTCTTCAACGAGTTTTGGCGCAGGCGCATCTCGTCCGATTATCCGCGGTCAAGGCGGCGACCGTGTTCGCGTTTTGACCAATGGCGTTGGCTCGATTGACGCCTCATCCGCCTCTCCAGACCACGCTGTTGCGGTTGAACCAGCCCAAGCCGAACGCATCGAAGTTCTGCGCGGGGCCTCACTGCTGCGCTATGGCAGCTCCGGCTCTGGCGGGATTGTCAATGTGATTGACGGCCGCATCCCAAGCGATTTCCCAGATGGGAAAACGGATGCCTCCGTCCGTATAGGCGCGAGTTCTGTCGATTCCGGTAGAGAAGTCGCAGCGTCCCTCGACCAACGTTTCGGCAATGTTGTCGTTCATCTCGACGGCACTTTCC
>CAZNXP010000461.1:0-1072 GCA_964576955.1 uncultured Algimonas sp. | reverse complement strand
TCCATTTTCAACGCCGCAATAAACGCTTCTTGCGGTATCTCTACCCGCCCGAATTGCCTCATTCTCTTCTTACCCTTTTTCTGCTTATCGAGCAGTTTGCGTTTCCGTGACGCGTCGCCGCCGTAGCATTTTGCGGTGACGTCTTTGCGCATGGCGGCAATGGTTTCGCGGGCGATGATTTTGCCGCCTATGGCCGCTTGGACAGGGATTTTGAACAGGTGGCGCGGGATGAGGTCTTTTAACCGCTCGCACATTTGACGTCCGCGCCCTTCGGCGTTCTTTCTATGCACCAACATAGAGAGTGCATCGACGGGGTCGCCGTTCACGAGGATAGACATTTTCACCAAATCGCCCTCGCGGATGCCAATGGCTTGATAGTCAAAACTCGCATAGCCCTTGGAGACAGATTTTAAGCGGTCATAAAAATCAAAGACGACCTCATTGAGCGGCAGTTCATATTCCACCATGGCGCGGCCATTGATGTAAGACAGCGTGGTTTGAATACCGCGGCGGTCTTGGCAGAGTTTCAAAATCCCGCCTAAGTGCTCATCAGGCGTCATGATGGTGGCTTTAATCCACGGCTCTTGGATATGGTCGATTTTCATCACATCTGGCATATCGGCAGGGTTATGCAGCTGCATCTCCGAGCCGTCGCGCATCATCAGCGTGTAAACAACGGACGGGGCCGTGGTGATGAGGTCGAGATCAAATTCGCGCTCGAGCCGCTCTTGGATAATCTCCAAATGCAGCAGGCCTAGAAATCCGCAGCGGAAGCCAAATCCGAGCGCGGCGCTGGTCTCCATCTCGAAACTAAAGCTCGCATCATTTAGGCGCAATCGGCCCATGGCGGCGCGTAGGTCTTCGAAATCCGCAGCGTCCACAGGGAAGATACCGCAGAAGACAACAGGCTGCGCGGGTTTAAATCCATCCAGCGGCGTTTCCGTCGGGCGCTTATCTTCGGTAATCGTATCGCCCACGGCGGCGTCCGCGACTTCTTTGATAGAGGCGGTGAGGAACCCCACTTCGCCGGGGCCCAGAGATTTCACATCCGTTGGGTTGGGCAAGAACGTCC
>CAZNXP010000460.1:0-1080 GCA_964576955.1 uncultured Algimonas sp. | reverse complement strand
ATAGAAAGGCAATGTTCGCGCGTGAACGGGTAAGCATCATACTCATGCGGCGATATCGTCTGTGTCATAGGGCTTTCTGTCCTTAACTCGCGGTGCACTAGCGGGAGAAGGCGAGTGCGTCAATCACCAAGCGCGGAACGCCTAATGCAAGGGGCCAATGCAAGGGAAAGGCCGAAAGCGAGGAACTTGCTTTTCAGACATGCGGATAGGCTGGCTGCAGTTGCGAAACTAGGGTCTCGACGTGATGCAGCCCGAAAGCTTGAAATAAAGGACTGTCCGCGCGAGGCACTCCGCGATGGCTTGCCAGGGGTAGGTCTTTCATCTTTGTTTACGCGATTTGACTCGCGCGGCGATGCTTACGGAAAACGGCCGTACTGGAATGCCCCCGTTTCAGAGGGTGCAGCTCTCGCTCTCCGGCCCCAATGCACTCCCGCTACGAATTGCACCTAGACACATCGTCTCGAGAACCAGCAAGCCACGTACGAATGCCTGTCCAATGTCCAAGAGAACAAGTTTAATATGCAGGGTAAATCCCATAACGAGGAATAAGTTTTCTGAGTTTTTTATAAGGGATTGAAAAGACGAGCTAATCTTTGAAATACCCTTTATTTGAAATGAGGATGACCCGTTCCTTCGCCGATGATTATTCTTATTAGGGCGCAAACATATCGTACCACCAATGAATTTCTGCTACTTTGCCATCGTCATAGACAACACATAAACTACCTCGTCTCCATGAATTATCTCGATAAATAGAAGGTGTTAAATTGTCTGGTAGCCGCTTACTGTAACAATGATTTCGCGTAAACATCCCATCTATTTTCATTTCCCCAGTTTTTTCTATTGAATAACCTCTTTTTTGTAAAAATTTGTCTACGGTTAATCTGGTGTCCCCAACACTAATCCCAAACATTGCACCCTCTTGAATGGAGCCTTTAGATGCAAAGGCATGCCTATTTCTTTCATTTGATAAAAATAAGCTAACGCCAGTGATACACAAAAATTGCGCATATTGCGGATTTCATGAACTTTGCCAAAGGTCACTCCAAAAAAAAATCAAGACTTTAGCCCCCATTCCCA
>CAZNXP010000459.1:0-1091 GCA_964576955.1 uncultured Algimonas sp. | reverse complement strand
TCTCGCCGCGATTGGCGATGAGGACTTTTTTGAACAAGCCTTGGTTCTTGGCATTTGCCACTTTTCCGGACTTGGGCATATCTAGACGATGATAAATAGGGCTTCGCCGAACTCGACGGGGCTGGCGTCATCGACAAGGATTTGTTCAATCTTGCCAGATTTTGGCGCGACAATCGGGTTAAACGTCTTCATCGCTTCGATCAGCATGACCGTATCGCCTTCTTTGACCTTATCGCCGATATTGACAAAAGTGTCCGCGTCTGGGGAGGGGCGCGTATAGGCCGTACCGACCATTGGGGATTTTACTGCGCCGGGATGGGCGGCTGCATCCGCTGGGCTTTCTTTTGTCGCAACAGGTTGAGACGGCGCTGCCGCTGTGGGTGCGGTCATAGGGGCTGCCGCTGGGGCAACCATTGACGGCGCCATGACATGCTGAACGGGGGCAGCTGGACTGCTTTTGGAAAGGCTAATCGCCAAATCCCCTTTTTGAAAATCAATTTCAGTTAGGTTCGACTCATCCAATAAACCCATCAATTCTTTTACAAAATTCAGGTCTTTCGATGTTGGTTCATTCGTCTTTTCGGCCATTATCCATCTCTCCCGGTGAATCGATTAGGCTCTGCAGTCTTGCAGTTTAGCCCGTCCCTATATCAGATTAGACAGGGCTTGCAGCCCTAAAACATAACTATCTACACCAAAGCCGCTGATAGTACCATGAACAGCTTCCGCGACATAACTTCGGCGGCGAAAACTCTCGCGTTTAGCGGGTTGAGACAGGTGAATTTCAACGCTCGGGACATCGACAGCTTTTAGAGCGTCATGCAGGGCGACGGATGTATGGGTGTAAGCGGCAGGATTGATGACGATACCGACGCCTTCACGCCCTGCTTGTTGAATAAAATCAATGAGTTCACCTTCAATGTTCGATTGAACGAATATAATTTTGCGGCCAAATTTTTTAGCGGTTTTTACGCAAATTTCTTCGATGTCGTCTAAAGTCTGCGTCCCATAAACCTCAGGCTCGCGCGTACCGAGCAGGTTTAAGTTGGGACCATTGATGACGAATATGGGCTTTGACATTGCAACCTCTC
>CAZNXP010000458.1:0-1092 GCA_964576955.1 uncultured Algimonas sp. | reverse complement strand
AGCCTGCGAGTCCCATGTCTGATTTCTTGCTGGAATACCTCCCTGTTGTGATCCTATTCGGGATAGCGGCTGTATTGTCCCTTTTATTCCTTTTAGTTCCCGCTGTGATTGCGCCAAAAGACCCCGATTCCGAAAAAGTCTCGACATATGAGTGCGGCTTTAATGCGTTCGACGATTCGCGCATGAAATTTGATGTGCGCTTTTACCTGGTCGCCATCCTTTTCATTATCTTCGATATCGAAGTGGCCTTCCTCTTTCCCTATGCCGTGTCGCTCGACACGATGACATTAGGGGCATGGGCGGTTGTTATGATTTTCCTCGCCGAGCTTGCAGGCGGACTTTATTATGCGTGGAAAATCGGCGCATTGGATTGGGAATAGGGGAGTAAACCGATGGTTCTCACAAATCCAAATGGCGATGTCGGAACGCCCGCTTATGATCCCAAAACGCATGATGTTGGGTTTACGGGCTTGTCCAATGAGCTGGCTGATAAGGGTTTTATCACGGCGGCCTCTGATGATTTGATTACATGGGCGCGGACCGGCTCTCTCATGTGGATGACTTTTGGACTCGCGTGCTGCGCCGTTGAAATGATGCAGGCCTCTATGCCGCGTTATGATGTCGAGCGCTTTGGCTTTGCCCCGCGCGCGTCCCCGCGCCAGTCTGATGTGATGATTGTGGCGGGAACGCTGACCAATAAAATGGCGCCTGCTTTGCGTAAGGTTTACGACCAAATGCCAAATCCGCGCTATGTCATTTCTATGGGGTCCTGCGCCAATGGCGGCGGCTATTATCATTATTCCTATGCCGTCGTGCGCGGCTGTGACCGCATCGTGCCCGTTGATGTTTATGTTCCGGGATGCCCGCCAACGGCCGAGGCGCTGGTTTACGGCATTTTACAGCTACAAAAGAAAATCCGCCGCGAAGGGAATATTGAACGCTAATGTCCTCTGACGCGACCGCAGATAATATGATGGAAGATATCCAAGCGCATCTGCAAACCCAATTGCCGGATGAGATTAACGCCGCTGAGATTGCTTTTGGCGAGTTGACGCTCAAAGTGCGGCGCTCTGAAATCATCAAAGTGCTGAC
>CAZNXP010000457.1:0-1093 GCA_964576955.1 uncultured Algimonas sp. | reverse complement strand
AAAGTCCCTGTTTCAGGGGCTTTTTTTTGGCCTAACATTCGATTTAGGATTGACGAACCAAGGGTCAAACTGGTTTAAGAGCCTATGCTTAGATCTGAACTCATAGATACGCTGCACGAAGAAAACCCTCATCTCACGCGCCGAGATATGGAACGTTTAGTTGGAGTCGTTTTAGAAACGATTACTCAAGCCTTAGAAGCGGGCGCCCGAGTAGAGCTACGCGGCTTTGGTGCATTTTCCGTTCGTAAACGTGATCCCCGTGTTGGCCGCAACCCGCGCACTGGAGAAACGGTGCACGTCCCCGCGAAACATGTTCCTTTTTTCAGAACCGGCAAAGAACTCCGCAAGCGTATTGATGACGCGGCGAAGTCCTAAACGAGGACGCGGCTCACAACTTAGTCCGTTGGACAGTCTCCTACCATTCGCCCGTATTTTGCATGGAGAGCCAAGGCTCTTGAGGCGGTAGGTTTTCTCCGGCTTGTAACAACTCAACCGAAGCCCCGTCAGGACTACGAATAAAGGCCATACGTCCATCGCGGGGCGGTCTTAAAATTGTTATGCCTTGCGATTTCAGATGCGCGCAGGTCGCATAAATATCATCCACCTGATAGGCGAGATGTCCAAAATTTCGCCCGCCCGTTAAAACTTCCGCGCTCCCGTCGGCATCTGGCCAATTATAGGTTAGCTCGACCAGAGGCGCCATATCTGCCTTGGCTTTGTCGGCATCGGCAGGCGCAGCCAAAAACACCAAAGTAAAACGCCCCCCTTCGTAATCATTGCGCCGCATCTCAACCAACCCGAGGCCTTTGCAATAAAATTCTAGTGCCGCCTCTAAATCGGTCACGCGTAACATTGTATGTAGATACCGCATAATGTGCCTCTGTAATATTAGCCCTCAAATATAGGGCTTTTAAGCTCAAATGTACTGAAAACAGCCCCGCGACAAGACACGATTAACCATATTGACGTGACCTATAGACACATGCGACACAGGCCCGCGCGCCGGCGGGGGGTCGGCGCAATATTATCGAAGGAATGTATCATGGGAATGATTTCAGAATTTAAAGACTTTGCTATGCAAGGCAACATGCTC
>CAZNXP010000456.1:0-1094 GCA_964576955.1 uncultured Algimonas sp. | reverse complement strand
AATCAATACTCTTTTTAATAAAGTTAGTCAAGTCAGCTCCTTTCAACATGCCTTGATTCAGTAAAGCTAAACTATAAAGATGTTGTGCGAAAGCATTTTTCTTTTCCTCTTTTTTCATTTTCATCAACTTTCCGCCGATCAATTCATGATTAGTATTAATCACTACATTGAAATATTCAGGCATTCCTTCCATCTGCATACCTTGCATCATTTGCATTTCTTTCATACGACGCATAAATTCAGGCTTTGTAATCATGATTGGTAAATCATCTGGAGAAAGCGCTTTCATCACGATTGTTCCACCATCTTTTTCTACTTGGGGAGCAAAAATCGCTTTTACTTTTTCTTGTTCTTTTTCGCTTAATACTGAATCCTTCTCTTCATCTTTTTGAACTAAATTATCTACCACATCCGAATCAACTCGAACAAATGTGATATCTGTCAATTTACTTTCAAGATGTTGGATAAAGTGATTATCAATAACCGTATCGAACTCTAGTACATCATAACCTCTATTTTTAGTAGCTTGAATAAAGCTATCATGTTCAGTTGGGTTATTCGTATAGATCGCGATCATCTTATCATGCTTATCCGTTTGAGTCGCTTTGATCTTTTCTTTATATTCTTCAATGGTAAAGAATTTGTTTTCCGTATTTTTAAATAATACGTATTTAACTGCTTTTGTATGGAATTTTTCTTCTGAAAGCATTCCGTATTTTACAAAAACACCCAAGTCTTGCCATTTTGATTCGAATCCTTCTCTATCTTTTTTAAAGATGTTGGCTAATTTTTCTGCCACCTTTTTGGTAATATATCCAGTGATCTTTTTTACATTTCTATCACTTTGCAAATAACTTCGCGATACGTTTAAAGGAATATCTGGTGAATCAATTACCCCATGTAATAAGGTCAAAAACTCTGGTACGATCTCTTTTACATCATCTGTTACATATACTTGGTTACTGTATAGTTGGATTTTGTTTTTAGAAACTTCTACGTTATTATTTAATTTTGGAAAATAAAGTATTCCTGTCAAGTCGAAAGGGAAGTCTATATTTAAATGAATCCAAAAAAGAGGTGGTTGACTATGCGGA
>CAZNXP010000455.1:0-1094 GCA_964576955.1 uncultured Algimonas sp. | reverse complement strand
TTTGCTCAGACAAGTCGACATCTAAAATCCAGTTTTGATTATTCACAATGCGCTTCGAGCGGCCCTTCGCCCTATCCGCCAGCGTGTAAACAGAGGCCCCGCGTGCATTTTTATTTCCAGCTGAGTCGGCGTGAATGGATATGAATAGGTCGGCTTGCCCCGTCCTCGCAATTCGGAGTCGTTCATCATGATCGACGTAATTATCCTTGGAGCGAGTCACGATAACCTTATATTTCCCAGACCTTCGCAATCGTGCGGCAAGTTCATTGGCCGCAGAGGTCGTGATGTGTTTTTCGTAAGTTCCCTTTGCGCCGATCGCCCCTGGGTCTGTCCCGCCATGCCCCGGGTCGATAACGATCACAGGCTGTCGGACCAGTTTGGCCTCCGCGTTTGGCTTCAAGACTGGAAAAGGCGTTGCCTCCTGAAAGAACCGCGCCCCCGAAGCGCGGTCGGGCGTTGTCTTGACCTCGGTTCCGGGTTTTAGTTTCGGCACAGGAATTGCGGCATGTGCCGTCAGGCCGCACAACATTGTCAGCAGTAGAGATATGAATAAGGCTCGATACCACATGATATTTGCTATGACAATTTTATGGTGAATAAAGTCTTATCATTCCGCCTAGTAAAGGCAAAACGCGAGTGAAATATCAGTCATATTGCCTTGTTTCAGTAACTTACTGACAAATGCTTTGCCCTTTGGGATAAAATGAGGCACTGCAATAGGTAATTGCGAGTCACGGCAGGCTGAATTTAGCGCCCATCGCAAAATCTACGCAATGTCGACGGGACTGTCCGCATTGCATCTCGAAAGTTTTTATGCTCGCCACGCAACCTATAACAAGTTCAGAAAATGCCGCTCAATCGGTCTCTGACTTTGCGCGCGCGATGCCGTTGAACCCTATTCACTCATTTTTTGCCTCGCAGCGACCAACCTCCAGTTGGGAATCCGCGCGAGCGCTTGGAGAACACCATGATCAAACGTATGCTAATCGATGCGGCCCACCCGGAAGAAACACGGGTCGTTATCGTCAATTCAAATCGAGTTGAAGAACTAGACTTTGAAAGCCGTCATAAACGGCAACTTCGCGGCAATGTCT
>CAZNXP010000454.1:0-1095 GCA_964576955.1 uncultured Algimonas sp. | reverse complement strand
GAAAACCGGCAGAAACAACCGGATAAGCGGAAGGCTCCAGAGCGCATAGGCGGCATTGGGCCCAAAAGCGCGGGCGAACGGGCGGCGTATCAAGAGAATGAGTAGAATGAGCAGGCTGACCATAAGGCCAGTTTGGACAATCCAATTCTGGAGGGCTTCCATACTCATTTTTTGAGCTTCTCAAGCAAGGCCTCAATCTCGGCGATGTCCGTGTCCGATAATCCATCCCCTTCTGCGAGATGGGCGACTAAGGGCGCGGCGCGGCCCCCGAATAGGCGCGCGGCGAAATTGCGCGCAGCAGGTCCGGCATAGGCTTCGCGTGAAATCGCGGGGCTATAGAGGAACCGCCGGCCGTCGGGCTCCGTCGTGAGGGCTTTTTTCTCAACCAAGCGGGAGAGCAGGGTTTTTATCGTGCGGGCCGACCAGTCTTTTTTAGAGGCCAAACGGGAGACGACTTCGGCGGAACCTAAAGGCGCTTCGCGCCAAAGCACATCCATAACCTCGAGTTCGGATTGACTAATTTTGAGTTTCATATGACCACCTTGATTACACAAGTAGTCATAACGTGACCACAAACGTAGTCAACTAAAAAATTAAAAAGCCCGGACGCGAGGGCCGGGCTAGATTTTAAAGGACTCAATAAGCCTTAGTAATTTAAAGACGCCGCATGCGGCAGGCCATTGAAAATAGGATCAAGATAGGTGGCGCGTTGGCCCCCTTCCCATCTCGATACATTCTTCACGCAGAAACGGACGATTTCTGGCGGCTGACCCCGGCGTTTACGGTCTGCTTCTGCCCGCTCAAAAGCTTGAATTTCGCCAAGCGACGTCGCGCGGCCATTGGCGCAATCGCGAATAACATTCGCGGGCGTCGTATTCGGAACTTGTGTGAACTCTGCGCGATTATAGGCGCGGTAATTCACGCTGACATGGTTTCCAGACAGATATTTGACGAAAATCATGCGGCGATATTGCGGATTATCACTCGGCCCTGTTTCGATCAAAAGCGTCGGGCTAACATCAGCGGATTGCGCTATGGCGGGCGCAGACAGGCCAAAAGCGAGTGACGCCGCAAGGGCCGTTTTAAGGATAAGTT
>CAZNXP010000453.1:0-1135 GCA_964576955.1 uncultured Algimonas sp. | reverse complement strand
GGAAAAATAAGTTTCATGGATTGCGCCTTTCATGTTGAAGCCTGTTTATGACCATCAAACTATCTTGCCGCAATACCGAGATTATGGGAGAGCGCGCTCATGTCTAAGAAGAAAAACAAACCTTTTCGTCCCAAAGCCCGCCGCCCGCGCGGATTTGAAGACCGGAGCTCTGCCGTCTTGCGCGCAGAAGCCCGCCTCATTCAGGCGGCTTTCTCTGTCTATGATATTCACGGCTTTGAGCCGCTGCAAACACCTGCCTTTGAATTTGCAGATGCGCTTGGGAAATTCCTGCCAGATGAAGACCGTCCGAATACGGGTGTCTTTGCCTTACAGGATGATGACGAACAATGGATGAGCTTGCGCTATGATTTGACCGCGCCGCTCGCGCGCTTTGTGGCTGAAAATTATGACGCTCTCGCCAAGCCTTACCGCCGTTATCAAGCAGGCAGTGTCTACCGTAATGAAAAGCCCGGACCGGGCCGCTTTCGCGAATTTACGCAATGTGATGCCGATAGCGTCGGCGCGGCAGGCGCGGCGGCTGACGCCGAAATGATTATGCTGGCCGCCGAGGTCATGCGCGCCGCAGGCCTGCGTGACGGGCAATATGCAATCCGTGTGAATAACCGCAAATTGCTCGACGGGATTTTAGAATCCTCAGGCGTCCCCAATACGGTAGATGGCGCGGAGCAGCGCCTGCAAGTGCTGCGCGCTATTGATAAGCTTGACCGTTTGGGAGCTTCTGGCGTTGAAGCGCTTCTCGGGGAAGGCCGCGAAGATGAGTCTGGAGATTATACTGACGGGGCGAAACTGAATGCCGCTGGGATTAAAGCGGTTCTTGGGTTCACAACGGCTTCCTCTGAAAACCGCGCGGAGACAATTCGAACGCTTGAAGGCTTAATGGGAACGTCTGAGCGGGGTCTTGCTGGGGTTCAAGAGCTCGTCCAAATTGACTCAATTTTAAATGCGGTCGGATTCGGTAATGACCGGGTGAGCTATGACACCTCTATTGTGCGTGGCCTCGGTTATTATACAGGGCCTGTTTTTGAGGCAGAACTTCTTACTGAGATTAAAGACCGTAAGGGGCGGCCTGTCCGAATTGGCTCTGTTGGCGGCGGCGGGCGTTATGATGATCTTG
>CAZNXP010000452.1:0-1136 GCA_964576955.1 uncultured Algimonas sp. | reverse complement strand
AGCAATTTCTGCAAGCCGCGGATAAAACCAAACCGCGCCCGAACCTGTCCTTTCGTCCCTATATGCTAGACCCTGCCGTGCCAGAAGGCGGGGCGGATTACGGAGACTATATGAAGGCTAAGTTTGGGGATAAGCCAAGCTCCCGTTGGAAGGCGATGCGCGAGCATTTGGAAGCGGCGGGGCCAGACGCGGGTATTAAATTTGACTTTAATGCGGTCACACGCCGCCCCAATACGCTCAATGCGCACCGCTTAATGCGCTGGGCGCAAGGACAAGATTTAGGTCCCGCCTGCGCAGAACATCTCTTCCGCGCCTATATGGAAAACGGCGAAGACATTGGACATGTCGATGTGCTTTGCCGTATTGCCGATGAGATTGGCATGGATGCAGAGCTAGTCCGAGAGCTACTTAGCGGCGACCGGGATAAAACCGACGTTCACAATGAAATTCTCTTCTTCCGAAACTTAGGTATCTCTGGCGTTCCGACATTTATTTATGGCGGACAAATGGCGGTACAGGGGGCGCAAACCCCTGACACCCACCGGAAAGTCTTGGCAGATGCGGCAAAATTAGACCCACAAGACGCATAAATTAATCACCTTTAAGGGAGCACCCACATGACTCTTTTTCAAATTGTAGCCCTCTATATCGCGCTCAATCTTTTACTCACGCCCGTACTCATGTTCCGCGTTGGCCAAGTACGGGTCGGCAAAAATATCATGCTGGGTGACGGCGGTGATAAATTAATGCTCTCTCGCATGCGGGCACATGCTAATTTTACAGAAAACGCACCCCTTGCGCTGATTGGGCTAATCGGCCTCGCCATGCTGAGTGCGCACCCCATCATTTTACATGTGTTTGGTGCTGCCTTTTTCATCGGCCGTATTCTACATGCAATGGGTATGTCGGGTGCCTTCAAGCTAGGCCGCCTGATCGGTACGCTTCTAACTCTGCTCACACATTTTGGACAAGCAGGCTGTCTTCTCTTTTATATTTTCATGGGATAATTTTGACCAAACCTTTGCCGAAATCTGACCCGATTACAGCGCAGGCGCTGTTCCCAACTTTAGACGCCTTACTCAAAGCCGCGAAAGAGGCAGGAGCGCAAAGCGCCGACGCCGTTGCCACACATGGCC
>CAZNXP010000451.1:0-1139 GCA_964576955.1 uncultured Algimonas sp. | reverse complement strand
CTTCTCAGCCAAAAGGTGTGGAGAGCCGCATAAGCTTTTCTAACAGCCGCGCGGCGGGTCTAGGCGAAGCGCTGCCGGCGGGTACCGTTCGCGTCTATACGAAAGACCAAAATGGGAAATCCCAATTCATCGGCGAAGAAGGCATTGGCCATATTTCAGGCGGATCGCAGATGTCTTTGAAACTTGGCGAGGCGTTCGATATTACAGTACAACCAACCTTAGTTTCGTCAGAGAATTTGGGCTCCACCCGAACAGAATATGAAATGAAATTTGATTTGAGAAATGCGTCAAAGAAAGACGTCACAGTGCGTCTTCATCAAACGCTCTCTGGCGCTCAAAATGATTATGACTTTCTAAGCGAAAGCCAGACAGGTCAAATGAAAGATGTCTATCGTCGCTATTGGGATGTTGAAATTCCAGCAGAAGGCAGCTCGGAGCTCACATTTAAGGTCCGCCAAAGCCGGAGGTAATCATGCGGGCCGCTTTTTTGACAGCTTTGTGCCTATGCATTGCTCCGCTTGCGGTGGCGCAGGATTTTAATCCTGCAGCCTTCGAGGATGTGCAATCCATAGACTCGAAAGATATCTTATCGACGGGACTGACCATCTATCCAGATAATCTTGGCTTTGTGCGGGAAACCCGAACCATTGATGTGCCCGCAGGCGTGGTCGATCTGCGGTTCTTTGGTGTGAGCGATATGATCATTCCGCAATCCGCCGTTTTAGAAAGCTTTGAGGGATTGCGCCTTGAGGGGAATTTTGACTCAGATTTAATTTCGCCCGCTAAACTCATCAATAGGTCCGTCGGGGAGAGAGTCACAATCCGCCGCGTCAATCCGGTGACGGGTGCGTCTAAAATTGTGAGGGCTGAACTCGTCTCGGCGGCCCCAGATAAGAGCGGTAATACGAGCGCAATATTTTCAACAACAGAGGGGGTTGAGGGCTATCAATGTTCGGGTCTCGCTGAAGCGCTTATTCTCTCTAATTTACCAGATGACCTGCATTCTGTTCCCGTTCTTTCCACGCGGGTTGTCTCTGAAACGGCGGGTCCTAAGGAGATAACGCTGACCTATATGACGCGCGGGCTTGGTTGGGCAGCGGATTACCGGATGGATGTGGAGGAGGGGAGCGATGAAGTCG
>CAZNXP010000450.1:0-1143 GCA_964576955.1 uncultured Algimonas sp. | reverse complement strand
GTATGTGATATTTGTGGCAGGGGGCGCAATACCCAAATCGACCCTCTTTTTTGTAATAGGACTAGCTAATGGTCACTTTACCGTAATCCAACTGCCGATGATTGAATATTACACGAGCAATTATGAGGGTGCGCAGGCGAAAAAAGCATAGTCACATTGCCGCTAAAGCTCATGTTTAGTTCTATGTACCCCCTCCATATAGGGGGGGATAATCAGGGGCTATACAGTTAATTGAAAAGAAACCAAGAATTCAAAATTAGTGTGCAATAGAATGCTAAATACAACTAAAAGATAGCTTGGGTGCGGCTAGCGTGAAAACTAAGTTTTGGGATAACATACATTATGAAACCGGTCGAGAGAATTGCAAGGGAGACCGCATATCCGGACACCCTTACCCCGCAGAATATTTTAGAGCTCTATGATGCAACTCAGGATGAACTACAGATTTGTGCCTCAATAAAACCAACCTGCAACTCAAGTGATGTTGATGTGGACATTAAAGAGACTACTTTGTTGGAGCTCGAAGAAGACCTCTTGATTGCCGCTGCACGTGTGAAATTGCGCGGGAATGAAGATGTACAAAATTTGATCGATCTTTGGGAAAAAATCTCTTGCCTTGAAGATGGCAATGAATTGCGCCCCGGTGACCGGATTGCGATGAATATTTTTCGCTATTTGATGAGCGCTGACGGGCTTAAAGACTAAAATTCTGAGCGCGCAATGCGGCCGTTACCCGGTCGTTGGTATTAAGTTTCAAGAAAATTCGTTTCACATGTCCTGCGACGGTGCTTGTTGAAATACCCAAAATTATCCCGATTTCGGGATTGGTTTTGCCAAATGATATAAGCTCAAGCACTTCACTTTCTCTATCGGTAAGTTTTACGCTGGATCTAAGGGACTCCATTAGCTTGCAATATCGAATGTGCCCGGCTTGTAAGATGGCATGAACCTGCCAGAGAAATATCTCTCCATAAAACTCCCGCCGTTCGTGAGGTCCTAAAAAGATGTATCCGCGCCGGTGATATGGACCGAACAACGGAATGAGCATGGAATCTCCATAGTCCAATGCGAGTTTGATTCTATGTTGGCTTCTGCCGTCAGACAGTTCTGCTTTATCCAATAGGCACGACATCCAACAAGGCC
>CAZNXP010000449.1:0-1158 GCA_964576955.1 uncultured Algimonas sp. | reverse complement strand
AAACGTCTGGGTTCGCAAGGGCTTTTTACGGTCAGCTTAAGGCTTTCGCATAATAGCGCACGGCCTTGGCTTGCTTGGGAAATTCTTGCTCCCCTAGGATTTCAAACCCACCGCGCAAATGAAAGGCATGGGACCCCGGATTATTCGGCAGCGTATTAACTTCGCAGGCCAGCCACGCATAGCCGCCTGCCCGCGCATGCCGCTCGACGTCGGCATAGAGTTTTTGCCCCAGACCTTTGCCTTGCGCGCGCTCGTCAATGATAATTCGGTCAATATAAAAGAAATTTTTAAGATGCCTTGAAAGCCACGCCATATTCCAATGATCGGGGTAATCCACATCATGGGAATAGCCAATTAACACACCCTGCCCCTCCGCAATCTGCCGCGCATAATCTGCGCGCTCTAACACATAGGACAATCCCGCCTCATCCAGCGGCGAGAGCCAATGCACAAAGGCTTCATTCAGCCGCAAGAGGTCTTGATGGTGCCGCGTTTTAATATCCGAGATCATTGCGCCGCTAAGACACCCCGCGTCAAAGCGCGGGCGGCCGCACGCGCGGCGGCGGCTCCTAATTCGGCCAAACCCACGGGCGTCTCACAGGATTTATCGCCGAGACTTAAGGCGAAAATCGTATCCCCATCAAGCGGCGTATGGGAGGGCTGTACCGCCATCGCCAAACCATCTTGCGCCATAATCGCCAAACGTTTGAGTTGTTTCTGAGATAATGCCGCATCTGTTAATACCGCGCCAATGACTGTGGATTGCCCCGCCCCTTTTAAAAAGGCGAGCTTTGTATCTTGCGGCTCTGACCACATGTAATTGGTGGGTGGCCGCCTGCCCCCGAACTCACCTTCACGTTCATATATCCACGCATGGGGGCAATCTGTATTTGGTAGAAATGGTGAGCCCACAGGATTGGCTGCGATGACGGCCTGAACCTTTATGCCGCCTACTGTCTCCGACGCGATGCCCAAACCCCCAGAGTAGAGGCCAGCTGTCGCGCCCTGACCAGCACCGACCGAGCCTTCAACGGCCTTGCGTGACGCCGCTTCACAAGCTTTTAGGGCTAAGGTCCAATAGGGCGGCTCCATCCCCCATGATTTATCGCCGCCATTGGCATTATCAAAAAGAATGGCCGACGGTACAATCGGACTAAC
>CAZNXP010000448.1:0-1198 GCA_964576955.1 uncultured Algimonas sp. | reverse complement strand
ATATTAATATCAACATATCGCCGACCCAAATCAAAGATGTCGACCGGATATTGCGAGCGCTAAAACGGGCCGAAGACGGCGGGGTGAAAATCAATGTCGAGATTACAGAATCGACGGTGTGTGATGATGACGTTGCGGGTAGAGCTTTTGAAGTTCTTCGGCAGGAAGGCTATCTCATCGCGATTGATGATTTCGGAACGGGCTATTCCTCTTTGCAGCGCCTCGAGACATTGAAATTTTCAACGCTGAAAATCGACCAAAGTTTCGTGACAAATATTGGAAATCGGGAGACGCATGATTTCTTAAGCGCAGTAATCAATCTCTCGCGCGTCACCGCGCAATATACAATTGTCGAAGGGGTCGAGACTTTGGAGCAGAAAATACTGCTGATGAAAATGGGCGTGCGGTATTGCCAAGGCTATTATTGGCTCCGCCCCGTCAGCATGGACGGCCTCAGCCAATATTTATCCGAGAGTTTTGGATATAAAAAACCAAGAAAACCCCGCTTTGATTATGTTGGATTTGGTTAGAGGTCTGGGCGGCGATAGAAAACGCACCTAGCTGAATTGCCAAGAGTATTAGATGTTTTCGGAATTTGGCACCATGGTTTCCAAGAACAAGTCTTGGGATGACGGAGAGGGGGATGACGGCGTGTGTGGACGCAGGAATAACTTTTGGTGGGGGAGTTGGGTGAGTGCAATCCCGATTTTTATTGTCTCAAATCCCCCATGAAACCGTCGATTTAAAAAGAATAATCCGCCCTTTGCTATTTCACCCGCATATTAAACTCGTTCTCTGCCACATGGGACAGGCGAGTGATCGTTGGCTGGTCGTGGGTGGGGACGGTGTGTCTAGGTGCATGTGGTAACGCATATGTATTGGGGCCGCATAGCGTGTGCCTGACGGGGCGGAACCCCCGCAAGTTAGTAAGGCCGTTATGCGTAACGCACCGCCGCAGGCTTGATCTTGCGTAAAACATTTTTTCTTTTGGTATTCCATCGTGAGTATCAATCCTGCGGGCAGTCCTGACTTCCCATTGATAACACGTCGGCAGTCCCCCATGTTGAAACCAAAGTTTCAACGGGGGCTGTGAGCGTTCTCCCATGCGCGCGAGGCTTTCACGCCCATTTCTTAACTTTGACCCTGATAAACGACTTGCACAAATCGGAATCGCGCATTACTAGGCCCCCAACTCACG
>CAZNXP010000447.1:0-1200 GCA_964576955.1 uncultured Algimonas sp. | reverse complement strand
TCAGTTCTGATTTCCCGCATTTGCACTGGCAAGATTCGCCGCGTTTCGTCGCCATGGTTTCTCCCTTACCGCCCCGGGACCTTCAAAAATGTGAGGACAGCCGCGCATTACACCTAAATCACAGATGAGGCTGAGCGTCCAGAATTCTCATTTTCACTATATAATCAGCGGGTTAGACGCCGCCTCTCCCATCTCACACGCATCTCACGGTCAGTTTCATTGTATGTGAACGCCGAAAAGGCTCTAAGGGTGTTGTCTCTTACTCCCTTAAAGAGACAAAACTCAATCTAGGCTCTCCCCTTGCCAGTTTGAATGACTTAGCAGGATTGGTCACTCCCCCTCTCGGACCAATCCTGCATTTTTTTACAAATTAATTTTCCACGGGGCAAAGGTGCGCAATGCCAAATGATCAGAAAATAAAAAACCTCAAACGTAAGATCAATCAGTATAAGAAAGCTTGCCAATCCGATTGGCCGCAGATGAGTGATTACACAAATCTCATAGACGCCCAATATGACCTGCGGGAGCTTAACACGGACCAAGCGGCTGGGTGATTTAGGCTAGGCTCAGGCTGTAAGCGACTGCCGCGCTCATCTTGCTTTTCAGGCCGCGCAAAATACCCGCTGTTCGAAAAATAGAAACAACATCAGCGAAACGCCCCAAACTATATTGGTTAACATGATTTAAACTGGCATAGACTCTCTACGCCAGAACAAGGCCGTCGACCCATAAAGATAAATTATCGTACTCGTGCGGCTATATCTGAAACTGCCTTAGAGAGCCCTTTGTGGTCTAGGCTTTGGGACAAAGTCGTCAGTTCATTTGCAAGGCCCGAGTCGCCTTCATTCGTCTTTAGCTGAGCTTCAGCGCGGTCAAGTGCGCGGGTTAATTCATCCGCTTGCTCAGCCGTTAAACCCTCACTACGGCGCAATTGATCCATATAGGCTTTGGCAACGACCGGCGCGGCTGGCCATGTGATAGGGAATTGCTGCTGCGGGTTAAATGTATCCCCTTGATCAGCCATGTTCGCGGCGGCGATTTCATTGGCACTTAAATATTCACTCGGCTTAAGCGCGAAGACATCTAACCCGCGCGCGATTTCCGTGCCGTATATTTTACCATCATACCAATAGGTCGACCAATAACCGCCGAGCACTAATTTCTTCTCATGTATAGGGCCGCGATCAAAATAAGCGATTT
>CAZNXP010000446.1:0-1210 GCA_964576955.1 uncultured Algimonas sp. | reverse complement strand
TTTATGAAGGGCCGCCCGTGACCACCATTTTTCGACCTGTCTCCGCTGATGATATTGCAGCGATTACCCGTTTTACATCCAAAGCCGATACTGGCCTGACGACTGTTCCCAAATCCAAAGCCGCTGTCACAGATTATGTGACCGAGAGTGTGGATTTTATCGCAGGGAAGCCCGGCGCGAACCGGCTGTTATTCGTCGCCGAACAAGAGGGTAAAATCCTCGGTATTTCCGGTATTATTCCGCGCCTTGGCGTTGATCGTCCCTTTTATTCTTTCAAACGCTCCCGCCATGCGCGTAAGGCCACGCAGCAAGATTTATCTGTTCGATATGACACGCTGCAGCTCACGACAGATTTCGATGGATTTACAGAGCTAGCGTCAATTTATTTGGCGCCGGAAGCCCGCGGCATGGGCGTGGGGCGCTTGCTCTCGCTCGGCCGTTTAGGCTTTATCCACGCGCATCGCGAAAGATTTGAGGACCGCTTAATGGCGGATATTCGGGGATGGGTGAATGAGAAAGGGATTTCGCCTTTTTGGAAAAACCTAACTTCCAAATTTATCAAAACTGAGTTTGATCAGGCGGACCGTCTGTCCGTGGGCAATGCGAGCTTCATTATCGAACTTCTGCCGGCCCTTCCCATCTTGCTAAATCTCTTGCCTAAAAATGTCGGAGACTGCGCCGGAAAGCCGCATGATTTATCGGCAGGGGCGATGCAGCTGCTTATCTCGGCGGGATTTGAGAATACGGATTTATGCGATATTTTTGACGGCGGCCCCGCCGTTCAATGCCGCACAGATAGGACGCTCATTGCGCAATCTGCCTTTCAAGCGACGGGCGGCGGCGTGACGGAATCAGATGTTAAATTCCTGCATTACACGGGGGAAGGCAGCGAATTCCGCGCGGTGATAGGACCCGCCTATGCAAATGCGCAAAAGGCGGGCCGCGCGGCGTGTGAGAGCCTCGGCACGGATATACCGACCGTCGCGCTTGCGCAGAACAGACGGGGCTGACCCATGTCTGTTGAAATGAATTTTGACGGTCTTGTTGGGCCGAGCCATAATTATGCGGGTTTGAGCCACGGCAATATTGCTTCCTCTAAACATAAGGGCGCTGCGGCCAATCCGCGCGACGCCGCTTTGCAGGGCCTTGCGAAAATGCGCAGGCTCTTGGATTTAGGTCTGCCGCAAGCGGTGCTGCCGCCGCAAGAACG
>CAZNXP010000445.1:0-1215 GCA_964576955.1 uncultured Algimonas sp. | reverse complement strand
AAGGCCGCCTCGGCGAAGACCTCAGCGTCGAGCAAGGTCAAGCCGCCGCGCGCCTATCAGGCTTAAATCTCATCGCGCAAATGAAAGCCGCTTGCGGGGGAGATTTGTCCCGCGTGAAACGTATCGTGAAATTAGGCGGCTTTGTCCAAGCGACAACAGACGCCACGCAAGGGAATATCCCTCAGATCATCAATGGATGTTCTGATTTGATGGTAGAAGTGTTCGGCGATGCTGGCCGTCATGCCCGCTTCGCCGTCTCGGCCCCAAGCTTGCCACTTGATGTCGCCGTTGAAATTGACGCCATCGTGGAGATTAGCGCGTAATAATATATATGGATTCTCCGCGCTACACCGCCACAATACTCTCCCATATCCGCGATGTCTCTGCTGCGAATTGGGACGGGCTTATCCCGTCAGGCAATCACCCCTTTTTATCGCATCGGTTTCTATTGGCGTTAGAAGAAAGCGGCTCGGCCATCCCCGAGACGGGCTGGGCACCGCGTCATATTTGGGTCGAGGATGAGAACGGTCAGGTCATAGGCGCCGCGCCGCTCTATGCGAAATCCCATAGCCGAGGGGAATATGTGTTTGACCATAGCTGGGCCAATGCGCTGATGCGGGCGGGAATAGACTATTACCCCAAGCTTCAATGTTCTGTGCCCTTCACCCCCGCCACGGGGCCGCGTCTTTTGTCTAAAACTGCAGAGGGCAAAGAGGCTGTTGCGGCTGCGATGCTGCAAGCCTGTTCCGAATGGGGCATGTCAGGTGTTCATCTGACCTTTCTCGAAAAAGACGACCGCGCCGCATTGAAGGCGCTGGGCTTTGCCCCGCGTGAAGATCGACAGTTTCATTTTATCAATCGCGGCTATGAGGATTTCGACGCCTTCCTCGCCAGCCTCGCCTCTCGCAAACGCAAAAATATTCGCAAAGAACGCAAAGCCGCCCAAGAGGGCGTGACCATAAAACGGCTTATCGGGGATGATCTCAAAGATGAACATTGGGATGTTTTCTACCGCTGCTATCTGGATACGGGAGAGCGAAAATGGGGACGCCCCTATCTAACGCGCGGGTTTTTCGACCATATGCAGCAAACTATGCGGGATGATATTTGTCTCGTCATGGCGGAAGCAGACGGCACGCCTATTGCGGCGGCTCTGAACTTTATCGGCTCTGACGCCCTCTATGGCCGAAATTGGGGGAGCCTCGTCCATAAGCG
>CAZNXP010000444.1:0-1220 GCA_964576955.1 uncultured Algimonas sp. | reverse complement strand
TGTTTCACCCATTCGTCGCGCTGGATACGTCCCGGGATGGAGTCGATGATACCTTTGCTATTGAGGTCGTCCCTCACCTACTTCCTCGCTTCTGCTTCAACGGCTTCCATGACGCGCAGTAGGTTCCCGCCCCAGATTTTCCCGATGTCGGTTTCAGAATATCCGCGCCTCACAAGCTCGGCCGTAATATTCTGTGTCTCCGACGCATCTTGCCAGCCGACAATACCGCCGCCGCCGTCAAAGTCTGACGCAATGCCGACATGGTCTATCCCGGCGATTTTCACGGCATGATCAATATGGTCCACGAAATTGGAGACTGACGCTTCGGCCGCCATGGCGGTTATCTTGGCGCGTCTTTCGCCGTAGAGGTCTCGCTTGGCTTGGTCCCAGCTGGCGCGGTCCCCGAACTCGGCATCCAGCGCATCGCGGGCGGCCTGTTGTTCTGGAGTGGGGAGTTTCACATAAACGCCGAGCGCGACCATTTGCGCGACGCCGTTGACGTCCGCGATTTTGCGCAGCTGCTCATCATCCAAATTACGCGCTGTATCGGCAACGGCTTTCACGCCGGAATGAGACGCGATAATCGGCGCGCGGGAGAGGTCCGCCGCCTGCATCATCGTCTCTTTTCCCGTATGGGATACATCCACCATAATGCCCGCTTTATTTAACTGTTTGACAAGCGCGCGGCCCGACGGAGATAGTCCATTCCATCTCGGCCCATTATCGCGCTGAAAATTTAAATTCGAGCTATCGCCAAATTGATTGTGCCCGAAATGCGTGAGGCCCACATAGCGCACGCCGATATCGGCGAGTTCTTTTACGATTCGGTTTTGGCTAATGGCCTTTTCATCTTCCCTGAAACTCTTGCCGGCCCCAATCGGATAGGCATTTTCCATGCCGATAAGCACGGCATATTTTCCGGCCTCTCGAATACGCCTGACATCTGCGGCAGTTTTGGCCAACTCAAAATGGCTTGCGTGCGTTGTGACCAAGGCGCCAATCGCATCAATGCGGGTCTTGGCGATATCATAGGCGGCGGCATAAGCGCCGGGGGTCAGGTCAGCTTGCGGCGTGTAGACAATCCAAAAACCGCTATCGAGCTTCCCTGCCGTCAATTTGGGCAGGTCTACCTGCAAGTCTGTCGCGCCCGAGGGGTCAATCTCTTTCATATAGGTCAACGGGATATCAATATGCGTATCCAGCGTCAGCGTGCGGTCATG
>CAZNXP010000443.1:0-1222 GCA_964576955.1 uncultured Algimonas sp. | reverse complement strand
TTGCCTGCGATCATAATCATGTTCACGACCATAATCATGATCACGGTGATGGGTCGCATCGCCATCTTGCGGAGTTTTTTATCTGCGAAAAATGCCATAGCGTTGAAGAACGCCACGCCCATGATCATGCCGAATGTAAGCCAGAGGGATTTGCGATTACACGCTCTGTCGTCGAGCATTACGGCGTTTGCCACAATTGCGCGGCCTAAACTTTGTCAAAAGGCCTATTAGCTGACTTTACCCTAACATGGGCGGGCGAATGCTCAGCTTGGGAATGTGATGAATTAGGCCATATGAATATGCGCCATTATATTCACAAAACGGATGAGGCGCGCCGCGGGTTAATTATCAGATTGGGATTGCCGCGCGCCTATCACCCCGGCGTTGCCAGCAGCGTCCGTGTACGGGATATACATATTAAATATCAAGGTGAGGCCCGTCCCGGAGACCCATTGCGTATCGACTCGGGTGTTTTAGAATTGGGCGAAGCGACCGCGCGGCTTTGTCATATTATGACCCATCGCGATGGGCGTATTGCGGCGACGATGGTTGAAACTATAGAGCATGTTTATTTGCCAGAAGACCGCGTCTTCGCATGGCCAAAGCGCGTGCACGAAAATATATCCGAGTTTACCGTCAAGCTTCCCGCCCCAGCAAAAGCCAGAAATATTGACGGGCAAGTTCCTTTTAAAGGGATGAGCTTGACGGGGTTGGAAGCCGCAGGCGCGAAAATCGTGGGTGCAGGCGTGTTTGGCAAGTCAGAATTAGACATTACTAACCGTGTGACCATGGGCGGATTTTTTGGCCGAACAACCTCTACAGTAGGCTGGTTTCGCGAGGGGTGGCCAGAGTTTGATGACCCTGCCTATCATGAAAGCGGGAAAAGCGGGGCCTTACTTGAAATGCGCGCTGTTATTCACCGTTACCCGGGGCAAGGTGATGCCTATGTCTATCTGCCCGCTTTGACGCGCGCCAATGCTTATACACGCGAGCTGGTCCATAATATTGTCGACCCCGTGAGCGGATTAAGCTGGGTGTCGATGGTAGCCAGCGGCTGTAAATTTGATCTGAAGGCGCGCAAATTAATCAAAATGACAAAGCCTGAAATTGCGGTTTTGGAAAAGGCATTTCTGACAGGCGTGCAGCCTTAGGATAGCTCTAACACCTCTTTTAAAAGCCGAGACGCTAATTCGGGTTGGGTGAAGGGGAAAAGATGACCCAG
>CAZNXP010000442.1:0-1227 GCA_964576955.1 uncultured Algimonas sp. | reverse complement strand
GGCCTTAAAACCTGCCTATGACGGCGCGGATGCAGCGCGGTTTAAAACCCGCCAACGCATGTCTGAAACTTTGGACGTGCCGCTCGTCTGTGTCGGTCACGTTCTCATGCATAGCGCCAAGCGGCGGCGATTGGCGGATGTGCTGTCTTGCATGCGGGAGAAGATGAAAATTGACCAGCTTGGCCGTCTAGCCCAGCCCAATGCAGAAGCGCGCTTGAAATCAGAATTTGAAATGCGGCGCTTATTTAAGGCCTATCCAGAAGCGATGGCGAATACGCAAATCATTGTGGCGCGTTGTCCGTTCTCTCTGGATGAATTAAAATATGAATATCCAGATGAGGTCACGAATGGAGAGGATGCCGATACGCGCCTGCGCCGCCTGACAGAGGCAGGTCTGACATGGCGATATCCTGATGGCTTAACCCCGCGTGTTCAGGCGATGGTGGCGAAGGAACTCAAGCTCATAAAAGAGCTCAATTACGCGCGATATTTTTTAACCGTCTACGATATTGTCGCCTTTGCGCGCGCGCAGAATATTTTATGCCAAGGGCGGGGGAGCGCGGCAAACTCCGTTGTTTGCTACGCTCTGGGAATTACCGAAGCCTCGCCCGAAACCATCTCCATGGTGTTTGAGCGTTTTATCTCCGAGGTGCGCGGAGAACCGCCCGACATTGATGTCGATTTTGAGCATGAACGCCGCGAAGAAGTCATCCAGCATATTTATCAAAAATATGGTCGTCACCGCGCGGGCATCTGCTCAACCGTTATTCATTTTCGAAGCCGCGCCGCCATTCGCGAAGTCGGCAAGGCGATGGGATTATCTGAAGATGCTGTGGCGGCCTTATCCTCTCAGGTTTGGGGCACAACGAGCCGAGGTCTTGGCAAGGAGCGCGTTGCGTCTGCGGGGCTTGATGTGGCCGACCCACGTCTACGCCAAACCTTAGAGCTTACACATGAGATTATCGGCTTCCCACGGCATTTGTCTCAACATGTCGGCGGCTTTGTGATTACAGCAGGCCGCCTCGATGAGATGTGCCCTGTAGAGAATGCAGCCATGGCAGACCGCACCATCATTGAGTGGGATAAGGATGATATTGATAAAATTGGCATGTTGAAAATTGATGTCCTCGCCCTCGGTATGTTGACCTGTATCCGCAAGGCCTTTCATCTTTTGGGCGCGTGGAAGGGCGAGCCTTACACATTGGCGACGGTTCCGCAGGAAGACCC
>CAZNXP010000441.1:0-1233 GCA_964576955.1 uncultured Algimonas sp. | reverse complement strand
AGATAACATGGTCTTTATTGAGAATTTCAACGTCCGCTGTTTCTTCGATGTCGGCGCCTGTGACAGGGCCGGCACCTTGCTTGCGAAGAAGTAGCTTCTTTGGTCCATCAGCATGGAGACGAACAGCCAGACCTTTGATGTTCAGAACGATGTTTGTGACATCTTCGCGAACATTTGGAATAGATGTAAATTCGTGGACAATACCGTCGATTTGGACAGCTGATACGGCCGCGCCCTGAAGCGAGGACAGCAATACGCGGCGAAGCGCGTTGCCAAGCGTCATACCAAAGCCGCGCTCTAATGGCTCAGCAATGATAAGGGCTTTACGAGCTGGATCACGGCCCGGTTCTATTTCCGGGTTGATCGGACGGATAAGTTCTTGCCAGTTTTTTTCAATCACGATGTTCGCCTCAAATTAAGCGTTTGGAGCATCCTTCGTGAGCCGAAAGATACGCCTAAAAATAGTCCTTGTGAGTCAGGGGATAAAGTTCCCCAAACTCGCGCGTCTTTAAACGCGGCGGCGTTTAGGTGGCCGGCAACCATTATGTGGGATCGGTGTTACGTCACGAATTGTCGTGATTGTAAAACCTGCAGCCTGCAGCGCACGCACCGCTGACTCACGGCCAGAGCCTGGTCCGTTAACATTGACTTCCAATGTGTTCATACCGTGCTCCGCTGCTTTTCTTGCGGCTTCCTCTGCGGCGACCTGCGCGGCGTAAGGTGTGGATTTACGTGAGCCTTTAAAACCCATCGCACCAGCAGAACACCAAGAGACGGTATTGCCTTGGGCATCCGTAATGGTGATCATTGTATTGTTAAATGTTGCGTTCACATGTGCGACGCCGGAGGTAATATTCTTCCGGTCGGCGCGGCGGACGCGGCCTGGTTCTTGTGCCATTTCAGCCTACCTTATTTCTTCTTACCAGCAATGGCCTTTGCAGGGCCTTTGCGGGTGCGAGCATTTGTATGTGTACGCTGACCGCGAACGGGCAGACCCCGGCGATGGCGCAGGCCGCGGTAGTTACCCATATCCATCAAACGCTTGATGTTTTGGGAGACTTCCCGGCGCAAATCACCTTCCACCTGATGCTCAGCATCAATTGTCTCGCGAATTTTCAGCACTTCTTGGTCAGTTAAGTCGTGAACACGGCGTTCCCTCTTAATGCCAACTTTCTCACAGATTTCGGTGGCTTTTGCCGGACCGATGCCGTGAATATAACGTAGCGCGATTTC
>CAZNXP010000440.1:0-1243 GCA_964576955.1 uncultured Algimonas sp. | reverse complement strand
TCGTTCAAAAGCTTATCAACGGAAGAAATTCCGCCTTGAGGCGTTGGCGCAGGGGTAGGCGGCCTTTGCACATCTGATAGGCTAGGCAACTCATTCAGCGCAGAGGACGCCTCAATATCTTCCGCAGTAACCGCTTCAACTACGACAGGCGCGGCATTTAAGTCTGCACCATCTCCAAGGCGGCTGCCTGTCACAATGATTTCGTCGACGACCTCTTCGCGCGCCTGAGGTTCTTTGGTCTTGTTTGACTCTGTGACGTCAGCCCTCTCAGCTAACGGCGCTGAATTTTCTACATTGTCTTTTTCTACGGTTACGACCTCAGTCGCCTGAGTCGGCACGGTCTCAGACAACTCATCCATATTCGGCAACACAATCATCGCCGCCATCAGGGCCGCGGCGCAGCTGCCCGCCATCATCATTGTCTGTGGTCTAAAGTTAAATACGCTCTTGAGCTTTGCCATTGTTGCTTCCCTTCTGGTCATCACAGTCACCATTTTGATGTCTGTGCCAGTAGGACGCAGCGCATCGGCTGTTCCTTGGTGGGAGGTTGAATTATTTTTTGATTTTTCCGAAACGGCAGTCTTCGACGCCGCATTTTCTGCCGACTTTTCAGTTGCAAATTCCTGATTAAATGCGGCCATAGCGGCCCCTATCCCGCTTTCGCGAGATGTCTTGGACGGACGCAAATTTTTCATCTGCGCTGCCAGCTTATCTGTATCATCGTTCATGCCAGCGCCTCCTGATCTAATCCGTTATCTTTTGATGCTAATGTTTTTAATCGCCGCCGAATTTCACTCATTCGCCAAGCGACGGTCCCCTCGGCGACGCCTAAAACCTCAGCGGCTTCGGCAAAATTCATCTGCTCTCCCAATGTCAGCGCGGCTGTTGCGCGCAAATCAAGGGAAAGCGTTTCCAGCGCGTTTTGCAGCCATGAGAGACGCCGTTGATTATCTTCGGCCTCCCCGCGCGAGAGGCTTTCGACTTCAGCATATCCTGCCGTTGTTCGGTTTCGAGAGGCCGAGCGCCGCAAGGAATCTTTCGCAGCATTGACGGCAATACGATGCAGCCAGCTCGTCACCTTCGCGTCGCCGCGCCAATTCCTGAGTTTGGCGGGCAGGCCTGCCCATATCTCTTGCGTGATGTCTTCGGCGTCGCTTTGATTTTGCACGACGCTATAGACCACGCGAAACACGCGGTCATAATGCAGAGTCAAGAGCGCACGGAACGCCTCTGCATCCCCAGC
>CAZNXP010000439.1:0-1245 GCA_964576955.1 uncultured Algimonas sp. | reverse complement strand
GATATTTTACTAGCCGAGCGCGTCCTCAAATCGGGCGGGCGCGTGCTGGCCTCCAATGGCAAGCCCATGACAATGGACACTATCGGTAGCCAGATTGCCGTGCGGGCCATCATGGCAGACTTGCGCGCGGGGGCAGAGATGCCAAATATTGGCGGCCCGCCGCCTTTTACCCAAAAAGATCGTTCACGTTTTTTGGAGGCCCTTCATTTGATGGTCGTCAAAGGCTAAGCCCCATGCCAAACAATACGCCTAAAGGCCCGACGGAGATCTGTATGAGACTGATTAAAAGCTGCTCTCGATACCGATTTTCCTGACCGCCTGTCAGCAAAATACAACGCCAAATCCAACAGACCTAAACAGCGAGACCCTAACCGTGACATCTTCTAGCCAAACTTCCTCCGTCAATATCACGACCGTCGTGTCAGCGCAGTCTTTTGCCGAGACCGAAGCCGCTTTGCGTTCAGGCTTTGAAGCCCGCGGGTTGAAGCTCTTCACCGTTGTCGATCACGGCGCAGGCGCGAAATCCGTTGGCGAAGACATCGGCGGCTCTAAACTTTTCATCTTTGGCAATCCCAAAGCCGGCACGCCCTTGATGCAATCTGAGCCGCATTTGGGCCTCGCTCTACCGATGAAAATTCTCCTGCGCGACGCGGATGGCCGCGTCACGCTGCACCGCGACGATATTGCCGCCAGCGTGCGCAGCTACGGCGTGACGGACCAAGAGGCGCGCTTAGATAAAATAAGCGGCGCGCTGGATGCCATCATCGCAGAAGCCGCGGGTAGCTAAAGCCTTACCGCGCGGCCATCACGGCAAGCTGCAAGCGGCGAATTTCTTGGGTGATAGCGCGGCGGTTTAGCTGCATATTGAACCACATTTTAAAGGCAATCTGCGCGGAGTTCGCCATGACGGCAATAGAGGCCCAAATGATTTGCCACCGCGTCTCCGTCGCGGTGAACAACCCATAAAGCGCATAGAATAAGATGGCGCACATCACGAAAATCGCGCCCCATGACATAATACGCATGCCGCTGCCTTGACCGCGCAGGCTCCCAAAGGCCGCTTTATAATAGCCCGTCTCATCAATCGCATCGGCGATATAATCTGCATCCTCCTCGCTGAGTAAGGCTTTCATTTTTTCATCAAAGTCCATTTTCTTCTCCTTCTTTAGTCATATAAATTGATTTTAAATCTGCGCGGGCCTTAAACAGGCGGGATTTCACGGTGCCGAGTGGGATGCCTAAAGC
>CAZNXP010000438.1:0-1245 GCA_964576955.1 uncultured Algimonas sp. | reverse complement strand
GTCAAATCTCCGAAAGGACCAGGGCCAATAAACCAGAGCGTATAGGCCAAAAAAACAACGAGCAGCGCGACCAATCGCCATCCCGTAAAGCGGTGAAAATTATATCCTGTGGCCATAGGTCATCTTATCACTGTAAAGGTCCTTAGGCCAGCAGCGCCGCAATTTCTTTTGAAATCGCGGCAATCAACGCGCGCCGAGGGGCGCTCTTCCTAAATGTCAAATTAAGCTGCCGCGTCGCGCCTGCACTCCGCAGCGGTTGCACAACTATATTGGGGCGGTCCAGCCAGCCCCGACTTTGCGCAAGCGCCGGCACCATTGAGATCCCCTGCCCCGCTCCAACAAGGCTAATTATCGTCTCCAAACTTGTCACACTGGTTTCCGCAAGGGTTGTCTGATTTTGGATATCGCAAAGGTCGATGGTTTGATCGCGAAAACAATGACCTTCCGACAGGAGGATCATTTGGTCCAGCGGTAAGTCAGACAAGCTCAAACCGTTGAGCGCCTCCAAATCATGACCCAATGGATGAATAACGAGAAGCGGTTCATCATAAAGTGGTATGGAGAGCAAATTTGGAGTCTCAGGCGGCGTTGCCAATATCGCGGCATCCAAATCGCCGCTCAACAAATCCTCCGTCAAACGTTCCGTTATATTTTCTCGAAAGACAAGTTGAAGTTTGGGAAAGCTATGTCCGAGCGTTGAGAGCACATCTGGAACTAAAAACGGCGAAATTGTTGGAATAGACCCAAATCGAAATTGTCCTGAAAAAGGATCGCTCGCTTCCGCCGCAATCATCCGAATAGCGTCCACCGCTCCCAAAGCTTCATCTGCCAATGCCAATACATTCTCGCCAATCGGGGTCAGTCTCGCCGCACGTTTCGTCCGTTCAATCAAGGTCACGCCAAGGTCTGCCTCCAGCTTTTGGAGCTGAACGGACAAAGTGGGCTGACTGACGTTACAACTCTCCGCAGCCCGGCCGAAATGCTTGTGACGTGAGAGTGCGCGTAGATATGTGAGGTCGCGAATATTCATAGATAAAATCTATCACAATCATAATAACTATCAATTAGACATATCACATTAACCTTTGCTAAAACGCCGCTTAAGACTGGGTAGACCAGAAAATTCGAATTTAAACACATACCTAATTTTGGAGAGACAGATGAAAGACATGGGAAATACAGGCGGCAAGTGCCCCGTCATGCACGGCGCAGCGGCGCAGCAAAAAGTTCAAGGCAATCGCGATT
>CAZNXP010000437.1:0-1250 GCA_964576955.1 uncultured Algimonas sp. | reverse complement strand
TGATGCTGCGCTTGCAGCTCGAGCGGATGAAGGGCGCCTTTGTCCCGTCCAAGCGCGAATATTATCACTTCCACGGCTTAACCCGCGCCAAGCTTGCCCATGCCAAACCCGGCGCGCTTGTCATGCATCCCGGCCCAATGAACCGCGGCGTCGAAATCAGCTCAGACGTGGCGGACGACCCTGATGTCAGCCTCATCACCAATCAAGTCGGCGCAGGCGTGGCCATGCGCATGGCTATTTTGCACGCGCTCTCGGACGCGCAAGATGCGCGGCGGAAATCTGGAGGCGCGGCATGAGCTTGACCCTGACAGATATCCGTATCCTTGACCCAGATAGCGGACGCGACGAAATTGGCCATCTTCGCATTGAAGACGGCAAGGTTGCAGCGCTCGGACCCGACTGTACGCCTTCCGGCACCCTCATAGAAGGCCAAGGCCTCTGCGCCGCACCGGGCCTGATTGATATGCGCGTCACAACAGGCGAGCCCGGCCGCGAGAACCGCGAGACGCTGGCCACAGCCGCGCAAGCCGCCATTGCGGGCGGCGTGACCGCGATGGTTGTTATGCCAGGTACGGACCCTGTGCTCGATGATATGGCTTTGATAGATTACGTCATGCGCCGCGGCGAAAACCTGCCCGTCGATATCCATGTCGCGGGCGCCCTCACCAAAGGTATGACCGGCGAGGTCATGACAGAAATTGGCCTGATGCAAGAGGTTGGTGCGGTCCTATTTGCCAGCGGGAAAACGCCCATTCGCGACGCCCAAATGATGCGCCGCCTGCTGTCCTATTCCGCGAGCTTTAACGCCCTCATCTCTAATCACTGCATCACGCCAGAAATGTCTATGGGCACCGTCGCCCATGAGAGTGATTTCTCCTCACGCCTTGGCCTGACCTCCGCGCCGGCCGTGTCTGAGCGTATGATGGCCGAACGCGATATTGCGCTGGCGGAATTAACGGGCGGGCGGGTCTTACTCGACCTTGTCTCCTCAGCGGAGGTGCTGCCTGTGCTGCGCCGCGCTAAAGCGAAATCCCTCGATGTGGCTGCCTCTGTTTCAATCAACCATCTCGCGCTCAATGAGCTCGATATTGGGGATTACCGCACCTTCGCAAAATTAGAGCCGCCCCTGCGCGAAGAACGCGACCGCCAAGCTTTGCTCGGTGCGATTAATGACGGCACAATCGACGTCATTGTCTCTGACCATGACCCGCGCCCAGCCGGAGAAAAACGCCTGCCCTATGCTGAAGCCT
>CAZNXP010000436.1:0-1255 GCA_964576955.1 uncultured Algimonas sp. | reverse complement strand
GAAATAAAGCTGCAAGCCAATTGCAGTCCCGCATCAAGACTCTGATTGGAGTGTCTACAAATATCAATGTTAGACCAGAAAACTCTCTTGAACGCTCACCGGGTAAAGCCAAGCGAATTATTGATGTACGTTAGGACAAGGAAACACACATGATTATCTTAAATGCGCTGTATAAAAAACCTGTGAATATAGAAGCGTTTCACACACACTACGACACAGTGCACATGCCATTGGTAAGAAAAGTGCCCGGCCTATTAAAAGCCGAAGTAGAGATGGTCACAACAACCTATGCCGGAGAAAAAGACGATTTTTATATGCTCGCGCGCATGTATTATGAAAATGACGAGAGCTTCAAAACAGCGATGAAATCTCCCGGAAATGCGGCGACCGGAAAAGACCTTCGCAATTTTGCACAAGCTGGCGTTAGTCTTTTTGTGACCAAAACATAGCCATATCATAATAAGCTAAGACAATAATCGGTTAGAATATGGCACGCACAAAAGCAGATAATTACGATAGTAAACGAGACACGATTACGGGTAATGCCGCGAAATTGTTTGCTGAGAAAGGCTTTAGCGGAGCCTCAATTTCAAATATTTCAAAAGCCTGTAATATTTCGAAATCTCTCATTTATCATTATTATAGCGCCAAAGAGGATATCCTCTATGGCGTCATGACGGATCACATAGATAAGCTGACAACGGCTACATCTAATCAAGATTTATTACATCAGGACCCAAAGCAAGAATTTTACAATCTGACACTCGCTTTATTGAGATGCTATGCGGGTGCAGAAGATGCCCAAAAAGTCTTGCTCTATGATCTCAATAAATTGACGACGAAACAGCGCAAAGACATTGTCGCAAAACAAAGAGCCATCATTGAGAGGTTTGAACAGGTCTATATTCGAGTAGATAAAACTGTTGAAAGCAATCCAGCACTTTTGCGTTCAAAAATTATGTTGTTCTTTGGTTCGGTGAATTGGATTCACACCTGGTATAATCCGAAGGGGGCAATCAGTCGGGAGAGTCTTGCTAAAATGGCCGTTGAAAATACAATTGGCTAATACGCTGCGTCTTTAATCCATAATACGGCAACCAAATGTGATAGTATTCCTAAAGCTAGGCATGGGGTAATTGATACAAACTGACGCCCGGTAAATTTAGTACGACCAAAAAATTCTAAAGGAGGTGAAATTTTGAAACCTGAAGATTTACAAAAATCCACCCTCCTCTGTCTGCAACAATTTAATTCT
>CAZNXP010000435.1:0-1256 GCA_964576955.1 uncultured Algimonas sp. | reverse complement strand
GGGATGTAGATGTGGTCGTCTCACAAGCTACGAGGGACAACGCCAAAATAGCCGTGGAGAGTATTTGCGTATTTTTACGCGTTAGAATTTTAAAGGTCATGTGGGTTTTCCTTTATCGCAATATGGTGGGATTTATTTCGATAGAGTGTTTACGCACCAAAGCAAAAAAAGGTTCAGATAATTTCCGCGAATTCAGAGCATCTCATCACTTATCGCCGCACCATCCTCGCCGGCACGCCGCCTTGCGGCCGCAAAGTCACCGTCATCAGTGGTTTTGGATAGCAATCGCTCGGCACCTGAATATCATATCCCTCATTGCCTCTGTCGTTTTAACGCTCGCGATTAATCTCCTACCCGCACTATTCCCAAAAGCGGCTGAAAAAGCTGAACGTAAAATACTCGAGGGCGTACAGAAAACCCATGAAAACCGCGTTGATCCCAATACGCCTAAGGTCCGAATTTTCTTTCCGTGGAAAGCGATGTTGTTGATTTCAATTGGTTTGACGGTTGCGGTGAATCTGATTGGTTTTTTTGTGCGATAGGTGAGTAGCTGGCAACAGAAACGGTGAACTAAGGAGCTTTAAAACTTCGAGGAATATTTTTCATTTGCTCCCTAAGGTTCCAACTTTCAGGTTTGTGTTTCTCATTGAACCAGACGCTCTCTCCTTCGAAAATCCATTCGTTCCGATATTTGATTCTCTCGGATTGAGACACATCATCAATTCCTGACTCCATGCCACAGCAGTGACAAATATTATAAGTTGGATATCCGTATTTTTTATCGCGAACACCAGCTTCGCCCAAATCATACCCGCATATCCGGCAAAACCGTTCCGATAGGTCCGTCACCTCCGCACCATCCGCGCAGGCACCCCGCCCTCTGGCCGCAGGGTTACTGTCATCAGCGGCTTGGGATAACAATCACTCGGGATTTCAATATCATAATCCCGCACGAGGCGCGCGAGGCTCATAACCGCTTCCATCGTTGCAAAGGCTGCGCCGACGCAGATACGCGGGCCCGCGCCGAACGGCATATAGGGCGCGCCTTTTGCTTTCAGGCTTGGGTCCCGCAAAAACCTGTCAGGATCAAAGGCTAGCGGATTATCCCAAAGCCGCTCGGTACGGTGCATGACATAATTGCAGAGCAGAAAATTATCTCCCGCTTTTATCTCGCGGCCCGAAATCACGACGTCTTCATGGCATTGCCGATTGAGCATAGGTGCAGGCGGATAGAGGCGCATGGTTTCATCTATAAC
>CAZNXP010000434.1:0-1273 GCA_964576955.1 uncultured Algimonas sp. | reverse complement strand
TTCCCAAACTATGATGGCTTGAAAATTTCTTGCCGTCAAAATTCCGTTCCCAAGTCTCGCCTGCGGCGTCAGGCGTAACTGTGACGGTTACGGGAACAGATTTGCCGCTTCTGGGAAAACCCATGACAGCCGCGACGATATGGGAGAGCGGGTTACGCCCGCGTGTGACATCGCACTGCCCTTTGAAAATACGGACCTTATCTCCGGTGCGGTGCAGCTCAGCGATAGCGGGATGAAAACGCGCATAGGCTTCGCCCATGATTTTCTCATAAACGGGCGTTTCTGCACCATCAAATTGAAGGCCGTAAGTAATATCTAATTTAGCGAATTCTGGGGCCAGGTCGTCGAGGCCAATAATTTCATCGCCGCTATATGCGCCCGTTGGCACAGCCTCGCCTCGCAGCATTTTTCGGATGAGCGCCACAACAGGCAGGGCGGGAATGCGGGGGCCATGGTCGCCTTCTGCAATGAGGTGCCAGCTGGCTTCGCCTGTTTGATTGGCGGCGCGGACAAACATACCGCCGCGGTGAGCGCCATATTTAAACAGCCCTCGGCTCCAATGAAAAAACCCCGCGAAGTTGGCGAGCGAGGCTTTGGGGCTATGGGCGATGAGGCGGCTTAACTGCACTAAAATCAGGTGCAGCCAAACGGGCCGTGTGCCTACTCCCGTCCATATATCTGTCAGCTCGGGAAAGCTCTGCGGCAGGGCCAAAGCATCAGGTGCATCAGCTACAGCAAAAGGTAGGGGCGGCAAGGGCAATCCGCCCGGCGCGCAAATAGTTTCATCTCGTATATCTGTTATGCCCGCCACATGGACCGTGTTGCTCTCTCTGCGAACGGGGACCGTTGTCTGGCCCGCATAATTAGCAACAGCGGCGACGACATTGCGGCCAAGTTCTGCTTTCGGGGAAGGCGCAATACCGATGGCAACCCGTTCGGCAGGGCCAATATGTTCTTCAATTTCGCGCAGTCCAATGGCAGATAAAACAGGGCAGGTGGAGAGGCCAGAAACCAACATGATGTCGTTATTTTTTCTGGCACATACAGTTTTCACAAAGGCCCCATCATCAGAAATATCGGCGTAATGAATCTGTTGCGCCTCGCAATAGTCTAACACGGGCGCGGCGTCATAGGCTTGGAATGGGCCAGAGGCATCGACAATTAAATCAGGTTTGAAATCTAAAGCGAGCGCATTGCGGTCTAGCTTCAGAGGCGTAAATGTTGCTGCCCCAGATAATCTGTCGCAAGCGGCTTTGGCTTTTTCGAAATTTCG
>CAZNXP010000433.1:0-1280 GCA_964576955.1 uncultured Algimonas sp. | reverse complement strand
CCGAATTTCTGAACGGCTATTTTTTCAGCGGTAGCCATGCCTGCGGCTGTCATGATGTCGAGATTGCCCGCATAGGCCGGTAGGTAATGGGCCGCGCCTTCGACTTCGAGGAAGACCGAGACTTTCACCCCTTCAACAGGGTCCATACCGGGCATGCGCAGCGGGTTGTTTGAGCCAAAGCGTTCAAATTGTACATCTTGTTTCAGACGGTAACCCGGCACATAGGCTTTGATATCTTCGACCATATCCTTGACGGATTTTTCAATCTCGGCTTCCTTGCCGCCGACGGAAAAGGCGTAAACTGTGTCGCGCATAAGCAGCGGCGGTTCAGCTGGGTTTAAAATGATGATGGCTTTGCCTTTTTGAGCCCCGCCAACCGTCTCAATCCCTTTTGAGGTCGTCTCGGTAAATTCATCAATGTTAGCCCGTGTTCCGGGACCCGCAGATTTTGAACTAATGGAGGCGATAATCTCGGCATATGGCACGGAGTCTGAGACGCGCGCGACAGCATGGACAATCGGAATGGTTGCCTGTCCGCCGCAAGTCACCATATTGACGTTATCTTCTTTCAGATGCTCGTCCATATTCACAACGGGAATGCAGTAAGGACCAATCGCGGCCGGGGTGAGGTCGACCATTTGCTTTTTATCGCGCATGCAAATCGCATGATGATGTTTGTGCGCGCCAGCAGATGTGGCGTCGAAGACGATATCAATATCGTTCCAAATATCCATTTTTGTGAGGCCGTCTAGGCCTTCATGGGTGGTGGCGACTTTCAAGCGCTTCGCGCGCGCGAGCCCGTCACTCTCAGGATCAATTCCGACCAAAGCGCCCATTTCCAAAACACTGGAATGGCGCATGACTTTAATCATCAAATCCGTGCCAATATTACCTGAGCCGAGAATGGCGACTTTGACCTTGGTCGTCACGCTAGCTTCCTCTCTCAGCCTGCGCGGCCAAAATCTTAGCAACAGTGTCGGCTTTTAAATCATCAACACTTGCGTCGATACCCATGGCGTTAGCAATTTTTACCACTTGGACTTCTTTCATCCGGTTCAATGCGCTCTTCGTATAAGTGGGCTTTTCAGCTATTGGGCTATCAGCATGGAGACCGTCTTTGAGAAGAACAGCGCCAACTCGCATGCCATGTTCTAGGGCTCTATCGGGCTCAATATTTTCATCCATCTCGCGCATGGTCGGCCCATGGCGGACAAATTGGTCGAGAGCGCCGCGTCGATAGGCGTAAATGGGGATTTGTTTATAATAGGGTGGCGGTCCAA
>CAZNXP010000432.1:0-1298 GCA_964576955.1 uncultured Algimonas sp. | reverse complement strand
TGTCCTCAATGGACGGTCTGTCCCGAATAACGGCATAATCAGCGCCATTGACCAGAACTTCTGGCACAAGGGGGCGGGTGTTATATTGGCTCGCTTGCGCCGCGCCATAAGCGCCAGCCGAGTGCAAAACGATGAGATTTCCGCTTTCCAAGCGGGGCATTTCGCGGCCTTTGCTGAAGGTATCGCCGCTTTCACAAATCGGACCGACAACATCATAGGTTTCCATCTTATCCAAATCGCCTTGGAGAACGGGTTCCATATCATGATAAGCATCATAAAGCGCGGGACGGATGAGGTCATTCATCGCGGCGTCAATAATCAGGAAGTCGCGGTCCTCACCGCGCTTCACATAGAGAACTTTAGAGAGCAAAACGCCCGAGTTGCCAGCAATCATACGGCCGGGTTCGAATATCATATCGACGTTTAAATCTGCGGTTAGGCGTTTGACGAGCGCGGCATATTCAGACGGGGAGGGCGGCGCAGCCTCATTATTTCCGTAAGGGATGCCTAATCCGCCGCCAATATCGAAGCTTGAAATGGTGTGACCTGCCGCGCGAAGGCGTTTAATCAGCCCGCCAACCTTGACAATGGCGGCTTCAAAAGGGGCGAGCTCTGAAATCTGGCTGCCAATATGCACGTCAACGCCGACAATTTCGATGGCGGGCAGTCGGGCCGCTTCTGCGTAAGCCTGCTCAGATTGGGACCATGCGATTCCAAATTTATTCTCTTTTTTCCCCGTTGAGATTTTCGCATGCCCGCCCGCCGTGACGTCAGGATTAACCCGAAAGGCAATCGGGGCGATTTTTCCAAGCTCCAGCGCAACTTCATTTAACAGGCGCAGCTCTTCCAAGCTTTCAACATTAAAGACGCGAATGCCCGCTATCAGAGCGTCATGCATTTCGGTGCGGGTCTTGCCGACACCTGAAAAGACAATTTTACTGGCGGGTATGCCGGCGATAAGGGCGCGCTTTAGCTCTCCGCCCGAGACAACATCCGCCCCTGCGCCTTGTTTTGCCAGGGTGGCGAGCACGGCGATATTGGAATTGGCTTTGACCGAATAGGCGATCAAAGCTCTTGGGTCGTCGAAACTATCCGCGAAGACACGGAAATGCCGCGTAAATGTTGCGGTCGAATAGACATAGACAGGCGTTCCCACTTCGTCGGCAATGCGGGACAAAGCGACGTCTTCGGCGAACATTTCGCCGTCATGATAATCAAAATGACGCATGGGTTAAAAATCAGACAAGGGGTCGTGGTCTAAATCGTCATAGTCGTCGTCTTCGAAACCGTCTTCGAAA
>CAZNXP010000431.1:0-1306 GCA_964576955.1 uncultured Algimonas sp. | reverse complement strand
TCTCGTCGTCAGTATTTATCCGTCGCAAAAACTCCCAAAAAACGCAGAGCTGGAAGAAATATATTTTCAGAATGAGTAAGAGGGTTAGCAAGTTTGCTCATAAAAATTCGCCCAAAAAAAGCGCGACATCTCTTTTCTTGAGGGAGAATAAGAGATGTCGCGCTCAGGGCGCAAACGACGCTCTAAGGGAACGAGCGCCAACGGCTGGGGTTCAAGGGGAGAAATGCCCAGCCATATTTTTAGGCGGTTGGCGTACGGCTTAGGTCAAAACGATCATTATTCATGACCTTTGTCCAAGCATTTGCAAAATCTGTAACGAAACGCGCCTCGTTGTCTGATTGTGCGTATAACTCAGATTGCGCACGAAGTACAGAGTTAGATCCAAAAATTAAATCGACACGTGTTCCGGTCCATTTTTGCTTCCCAGTTTTGCGGTCTTTACCGATGAAACGCTGCTCTGAGGCGTCCGCTTTTTCCCAAACAGTTCCCATATCAATGAGGTTTGTGAAGAAGTCATTCGTTAGCTGTCCAACGCGTTTTGTGAAGACGCCATCCTTCGAGCCACCTGTATTCGCGCCGAGGACGCGAAGACCGCCGATAAGGACCGTCATTTCAGGCGCCGTTAGGCCAAGGAGCTGAGCTTTGTCGACAAGCTGTGCTTCAGCCGGAATGGCGTAATTGGCTTTGCGGTAGTTGCGGAAACCATCGGCTTCGGGCTCTAACACGGCATAGGACTCGACATCTGTTTGTTCTTGTGTGGCGTCCATACGGCCTGGGACGAAATCAACTGTGATATCATGCCCTGCCGAGGCCGCCGCAGAGGCAACCGCGACAGTTCCGCCCAACACGATCAAGTCAGCCATTGAGACTTTCTTGCCGCCATTCGCCGCACCGTTAAAATCAGACTGAATGCCTTCAAGGACCTTTAGAACTTTCGCGAGTTTCTTCGGATCATTTGCGGCCCAATTTTTAGCAGGGTTCAACCGAACGCGCGCACCATTCGCGCCGCCGCGGTGATCAGAGCCGCGGAAAGAGGCTGCAGAGGCCCAAGCCGCTGACACAAGCTCAGAGACGGATAATCCGGAGCTTAAGATTTTATCGCGCAATGCAATAATGTCCGCATTTCCGATAAGCTTATGATCACGCTCTGGTATATAATCTTGCCAGAGGAGGACTTCGCTCGGGACTTCTGGTCCGACATAACGCGTCCGCGGCCCCAAATCTCTATGGGTCAGTTTAAACCATGCGCGCGCATAGGCATCCGCGAAATAAGCCGGGTCATCCCGGAAGCGCTCAGAAATTTTCC
>CAZNXP010000430.1:0-1327 GCA_964576955.1 uncultured Algimonas sp. | reverse complement strand
AAGATTTCCTCGATACGCTCTTTCTGGACGGTGGAAACGCCGCCTATTTGGAACAGATGCAAGCCCGTTATGCCGCAAATCCGAATAGCGTTGATTCGAGCTGGCGCGCCTATTTTGCGAGTCTGGGTGAAGAGGCTGCGAATGCCAAGAAAAACGCCGAAGGACCGTCATGGAAACGCGAGGCATTCCCGACAGATCCAACGCCAGAACTAACCTCTGCGCTCACTGGAGATTGGGGTGAGGCAGCCATTGAGAAAGTCAAAGCGGCACGGCCAAATATTTCCGATTCCGAAGCTGAGCAGGCTGCAAAGGACTCGCTACATGCGCTCATGCTTATTCGGGCCTATCGCGCACGCGGTCATTTGATTGCAAATCTTGACCCGCTTGGTCTGCAAAAGCCTGAACCTCATCCAGAATTAGAACCCTCTACCTATGATTTCGGCCCTGAAGATATGGACCGCGAAATCTTTATTGATGGGGTGTTGGGGCTCGAGTCGGCCACATTGTCGACGATTATGGAGATTCTCAAGCGGACCTATTGCTCGACATTAGGCGTGCAATTCATGCAGGTCTCTAACCCTGAAGAGAAGTCTTGGATCCAAGAACGTCTCGAAGGACCAGAAAAAGAGATTAGCTTTTCCAAGGAAGGCCGCCTCGCAATTTTACAAAAATTGGTCGAAGGCGAGACCTTTGAGCAGCTCATTCATAAGCGCTATCCAGGCACGAAACGCTTTGGGATTGACGGGGCGGAAAGCCTCTTGCCAGCCTTAGAGCAAATCATTAAACGCGGCGGACAGCTCGGCCTCAAAGACATTAATTTTGGCATGCCGCATCGCGGCCGCTTAAACGTCATGGCCTCCGTAATGCAAAAACCTTACTCGGCGATTTTTTATGAATTCTTGGGCGGCGTCGCGGCTGGGGCAGAAGACTTTGGCTCGGGTGATGTGAAATATCACTTGGGTGTATCTGATGACCGCGAATTTGACGGCAATAGCGTCCATCTTTCTCTCGCGCCAAACCCATCCCATTTGGAAGTTGTCGCCCCTGTCGTCATTGGCAAGACACGCGCGAAACAACAAATGGCGTCTGGAACCTATAAGACACATAATCCTGAACAGGTTATGGCGGTTATCCTGCATGGGGATAGTGCCTTTGCCGGGCAGGGCGTTGTCATGGAAACCTTCCAACTCTCGCAGCTCGTTGGCTACCGCACGGGCGGGACCATCCATGTTGTCGTCAATAATCAAATCGGCTTTACAACGACGCCGGATGAATATCGCTCAGGTCAATATTGCTCAGACGTCGCCTTTATGGTCGAAGCGCCTGT
>CAZNXP010000429.1:0-1341 GCA_964576955.1 uncultured Algimonas sp. | reverse complement strand
GACGGCCCGGTAGGGGGAAAGGCAGGCTCTCCCATGTTTTCCGTCCCATCAAACAAGGCTTCCCCAAAGTCACGCGTTTGAAATATTGTAAATCAGAAGGAAGTCGCCAAGGCAAATCCCCCTCTCGCCCGATGACATTATTTCGGTCCATCGCGACAACCGCGCATAATTTAGGATTCGTAGACATAGGCACAGACCTAGCCTAAAGCTGACAGCTATGTCGACACATAGCACAAAACCTAGACGTCTTTTCGGACTTCCCCTGATGACCTTGGTCTATGTCGCCCTTATCCCCTTTATCAATTGGTCATTTACTTGGGCGCCGCTTTGGGAGGTCCTACCGGGCTGGGCGTTTAATCCTGTGACCATTGTGACAGGGCTCGTGCTGGTCGTGAGGGACTTTGCCCAGCGCGAAGTTGGGCATTATGTCCTCATCGCCATGGCTATCGCCCTTGTTTTGACGGCACTGGCTGCGGGGCCTGAACTCGCTCTGGCGAGCGGCGGCGCTTTTGCCATTGCCGAACTCGTCGATTGGGCGCTTTTCACCTTCACCAAATATAAGTTATCGACCCGAGTCTTGCTTTCCTCCGCCATTGCGGCTCCGCTGGATACGACAATCTTCTTATATGGGGCGGACTTAGCAGAGATTAGCGAGTTCGCCCAACTCACAGCTCCCAATGTCACCATGAGCATTATTGGGAAGATGGTCGGCGCGGTCGTGATTTGGTGGTTTGTTCGCAAGAGATTTGAAAAATCTGCTGCGAACGAACGCTAGCCTCGGCGTTATTCTCCGAACAATTCTATCGTCCCAGCTGTCATAGCCTGAACGCCAAGTTTCAAAGCTTGTTCAGGCTGCGGCGCAAAAAACGGTGAATGGTTCGCCGGCGGTAATGGCGTCTTATTTTCGAGCGCTTCAGCAAAGGCCTTCGGCTCTGCCCCGCCCGTCCAGAAAATCAGCGTTTTAATGTCCTTGTCATAACGGTGGAAGAGAGAGAAATCTTCACCGCCCATGCTCGGCGGCTGTGTTGCTACTTTCTCCTCGCCAATCGAATTTCCGACGGCCACCATAACGCGGTCTGTCATCTCTGGGTCATTAAAGGTCGAGGGCGTGTAATCGCTCTCAATTCTAATATCGGGCATTAGCTCTTCTGGCAATCCAGCTGAAAGCGCTTGAGAAATCGCAATGCGCTCAATGCCGTCCAGCAATGTCTTGCGAACATCATCATCATAAGAGCGCACCGTGATGAGCAATTTAGCCTCATCGGGAATGATATTATGTTTAAAGCCTGCGCGGAAACTCCCCACGGTCACAACACCTGACTGCAGCGGATTGACCTCGCG
>CAZNXP010000428.1:0-1343 GCA_964576955.1 uncultured Algimonas sp. | reverse complement strand
CGCCGCCAAGGATACCCATGCTAACCGCCAGCATCGCGCCAAGCGTAATATAAGAAAGCTGCGAGACGGTGGAGTAAGCCAGACGCGCTTTGAGATTATCTTGACGCAGCGCAATCACCGAGGCGAGCACAATGGAAATCGCGGCAATCCACGCGAGCCATGTCGAAGACGGAGTCGCTGCGGTCAAAGCAGGTCCAAATGTATAGGTCACGACTTTAAGCATGGTGAACACGCCCGCCTTCACAACCGCCACGGCATGAAGCAAGGCCGACACGGGTGTCGGCGCAACCATCGCATTGGGTAGCCATGGATGGGTCGGCATGAGCGCGGCTTTACCGATACCAAAAGCAAACAGGACAAGGAGCAAAGATGTCGCGACAAGCGACGTGCCTTCGGGGAAAATCCCGCCAACGGCAAAATCCGTTGTCCCGGCTATCACATATGTGCCGATAATCGCGGGCAATAGCAGAGCCAGAGATGTCCCCATCAGGATAAGCGCATAAATCGTGCCGCCGCGTTTAGCTTTGGCGTCGCCCTTATGTGTCACCAATGGAAAGGTTGAGAGCGTCAGCGCTTCGTAGAAGATAAAGAGCGTGATGAGATTTGCAGAGGCGGCAATCCCCATGGCCGCCGCAATTGCAATAGCAACGCAGGCGAAGAAACGCGTTTGGTTCTTTTCCTTATTCCCCCGCATATAGCCGAGCGTGAACATGGAATTGACCAGCCAAAGTGAGGAGGCAATCGCGGCAAATGTCGCGCCGAGCGGCTCAAGTTTCAGGGTAAAATCAAACTGGCCCGCAAAACTGCCGAAATGAAGTTCTGGACGCCCGCCTTGAGCCACATCAACGCAGAGATAGGCCACCACGGCCAAGAGCGCCAAACCCGCGATAAAGGTCACGGCTTCTCGGATATTTTGAGATTTTCCAACTATCGGAATAATCGCAGCCGCGACCAGCGGAATAATCAGCAATAGAGCAAGCGCAATTTGCGGTGTCATCATGATATCCATCAGCCTGCTCCCAGTAAGAGCTCGGCTGCGCGGGTGGACGCATCCACTAATGCATCTGATTCAATGCCAACAAAAATAGACGCCAAAGCCAGCGCCCACATTGGAATTAACATGGCCAATGGCGCTTCATTTTTCTCGACAACAGTTCCGTTCACGGTTGGCGGCGATTGGAAATAGGCGAGAAGCAAAACTCGCCCAATATATATCAGCGCCAAAATCGAGGTAATCATGATAACGCCAACGGCCCAGACCCAGCCTGCATCCGCGGCAGCGACTGTAAGATTAAGTTTGGACACAAACCCAGCCGTAAAGGGAACGCCAATCAAGGAGAGGC
>CAZNXP010000427.1:0-1353 GCA_964576955.1 uncultured Algimonas sp. | reverse complement strand
GGAAATGGATTGAATTTAGCGGCGGATTGCCAACGATTTCTTTCCGCGATGTGACCATACAGCGCCGCGAAGAAGATATTGTCGCGGCCTCATTCGGACGCGGGTTCTATATTCTCGACGATTACACGGCGCTGCGCGATGTAGGTGTCGAGAGCCTTGAGGAAGACGCGATGTTATTCCCTGGGCGAAAAGCTTGGTGGTATATTGAACGCCATCCTTTGGCCTTCAGCGATGGCGGTTCGCAAGGTCATAGTTTTTACCGCGCGCCTAACCCGCCCTTTGGCGCTGTCTTCACCTATTATTTGAAGGACGGTCTTCAGACGGAGCGCCAAGCGCGCATTAAAGCTGAAAAACCTAAGGTCAAAGCGTGGGAGGATACACCCTTTATCGGATATGACGGGGTGGAAGACGAACGCCGCGAAACAAAGCCAGAAATTTGGCTCACTGTGCGGGACGCCGACGGCAATGTCGTGCGCCGCTTGAGCGGACCAACCTCTAAAGGTTTTCACCGCGTAGCGTGGGATTTACGCTTCCCCGCCGTCACCCCCGTCAATAATAACCCCAATAGTAATGCGCAGGGGTTTTTGGCCGCGCCGGGCGAATATACCGTCTCGCTGTCTAAACGGGTGAGGGGAGAAACCATTGAGCTCGTGGCCCCTCAAACTTTTGAGGTTGAACGCTTGCGCGACGGCGCCTTACCGGGTGCGTCCATAGACGAGGTTGTCGCCTTCTGGGAACGGGCCGCGAAATTACAGCGGAGCGTCTCTGCCGCCAATTCAACGATTTCCGCGCTTAGCAATAAGGCAGAGCTGCTCAAAAAAGCGCTCGCCAACACACGCAGCGCGCCCGCTGAATTGGATGATGAGTGGCAAGCTATTCGGACAGAAATTTTTGACATTGAAGAGATACTTGGCGGCAATCAATCCATGAATGAAGTTGGTCAAGACACGCCTGCAAATGTGCGCAGCCGTCTCGGAAAAGTGCTCACGGGCGTCGGGAGCTCCACCTATGGGCCAACGGCCACCCACCGCGAAACGCTTGGCTATGCCGAAGACGCCTATGATGAGCTGCTAGAGCGGATAAACACGCTGCAAGACACGACTATTCCAGATTTTGAAGCGGCTTTGCTCGACGCTGGCGGTCCGTGGACACCCGGCGGAACAGTGCCGCCGCGCTAGGCCACGGCTGGGTGAGTCTTGAAATGAGGAGCCGTCGGAAATTTAAAACTGTGCAGTTTTGACTAATTCCGATTAATCCTCATTTTACGCGGTACATCTGCGTAAAAGTTCCATCCCAATTCAACCACTTATAAAAAAATCAAAAAACTTAATCCACGATTCCCATATTACCCTG
>CAZNXP010000426.1:0-1361 GCA_964576955.1 uncultured Algimonas sp. | reverse complement strand
TTGGCGGGTTTTAAACCGCGCTGCATCCGCGCCGTCATAGGCAGGTTTTAAGGCCAGAAAAATATCCTCGCCAAAGGCGTTTTTTAAAATGGGTAGATGGTCCGTCCCGTCTATCAGAATAAACACACACTCCGCGCCCCATTCCAGCACATCTTCAATGGCGAGATGACATTGCCCTTTGCTGGCGCGGCGTTTGCCGAGGGTCAGCAAACGGCAGAGATGGCCATAACCCTTGCGCGTTTTGGGATAGGCCACGAGTTCCGCACCATCTTGCAAAATCAAGCGCACCGCGACGAGATAGGTCAGGCCTAGCTCTTTCGCAGCCGCATGGCCGCGAACAATCCCGGCGAAACTATTCGTGTCCGCTATGGCGATGGCAGACAGACCTAGCTCGGCCGCACGGGAAACGAGTTCATCCGCATGGGAGGCCCCTTTGAGAAAGGTGAAATTAGAGATGCAATTCAGCTCAGCATAGGTCACGCGAAACGCCCCGCGATAAACCAATCTGGATGTTGTGACCCAGGATAGGTCATGAGCCACAGGCGCAGACCTTCTTCTGTCTGCACCTGCCAATAATCTCGCACGGCTTGACGTTCACTTTGCCACCATTCCGCCGCCAAGCGCTCAGGCCCTTTGGCCTCTTGCACGCCATAAACAGCGCGGCGCCATTGAAAACGTTTCGGCGGTCGCCCCGCATCTAATGTTATCAAGCGCTCAGGCCGCCTGAACAAGCGCACGGGGCGTTTACGCGGGGCGCGTGTCCATAAGACGGGACCGCGTCTGTCCATAGCTTCAACATGGATAAATTCACGTTCGGGCAAATGACTTTGTACCGGCATAAACTGGCGGACACGATCAAAGCCGAGGCGGTTACCCAGCGTCGAGATAATTTTAGACGTATCGTCTTGCGCTTGTTTATGGTGATCAAGGCTAATCTGAAACGGTTGAATGGGTTCAACATGGGCGGCTTCCAGCCGAAACCAATCCGCGCCAAATTCAATCTTCAATGTCTCTAATGGCTTGGCAAATTGCTGCAAAACGGCGGGCTCTATATGGGTTGGCCGCGCAAAACCAATTTGGAGGATATGGTCACCCGTATCGACGCAGCGCACGGTCAAATAATAACGCCGTGCCCCCTTGGCATCTGATGCCAGCCGCCTGCATACTGACGCCGTCAATCGCTGCAAAACACCCAGCAAATCTGCTTGCAATCCAATGGGGTCAGGCAGCGTCATACGCGCCGCATAAATGGGCTCCGCCGCTTTGGGCGAGACGGGGTCAGGCGTATGACCCAGCGCCGCAGATAAGGATTGCGTCAACACCAATCCAAAGCGCCGCGCCAATTCCGCCCGCTTCATCTC
>CAZNXP010000425.1:0-1365 GCA_964576955.1 uncultured Algimonas sp. | reverse complement strand
TTGCAATCATAGCCGCATTTTTAAGCCCGCTTTCTCTGGAAGAAAATTCTGTTGTGACAGATACACAAAACCCGTGATTATCAACGCGGTGCGGAGAGCTGAGGGGCCACGTTAACGCTTCTCCCTCTTGCAAATCGATAATTGTAGCGTCTTTGTCGAAAGATGCATCATAAGGCAGATCATCTTCCATCATATTCATCACAGCTTGCTCATAAGATTCGTCTGAGATGAACTCTTCTGTCACTGGATATAAGAAAAAGCGTTTCGGACCTCTGACGTGCCAAAGTATCGTTTCTGTTTTATCGAAGTGGTAAGGCGTTCTGGCCACAGGCGAGGTAATTAATATGCCGCCATTTGCGTTGAAAGCTTTTGTGTTCGTATTTTTGGCGAGGTCACCATACATGGAATCTAAAACTTTCTTATATTCCGGATGAACATTCATCGCTTTTCTGAGGTTAATCCAGATTTTCCCATGTTTGGCGGCGGCAAATAATTCTTCTGGCGTACAGTCACGGAAGTCGCCTGTGCGAAGCTTATTTGGGTATTTCGGATCGTCAGATGGCCCCATTGTGCAGACATCCGTCAGATCATGTGGATGTTTTCCAATCAGCTCAATCAAAGCCTCATCCGTAAAAAGGTCGGTGCTTTTCAAATCATGTGAAAAGGTGAAAATTTCTTTCCGAAATTCGGATGTCATTTTTTCGGACCAGTTTGTTATCATCGTCATTTTAATTTTCTCAATTAAGTCTGCTTGGGTTGAACCAATTAACGTTTCAATATCTGTGGGCAGGGTCAGCTATTGAAAGGTAAATTGGTTCCAGCAACACGAGGGGTGTTGCTGGAATATTTAATTAGGGATTAGGCGAACAAATCATCGGTTGAGATGACCTCAAACGGTCCTGAGACTTCGCCGCCAACGCCTGGCTCGACGCCAGTGAAGATAAGCTGATCAATATCAATGAGCGTATCAGTCCCCCAAATTGGGTGATCAACCGTGAAAGAGCCGTCAGCATTTTCCGTGATCGTGTACTCAGAGCTTGAGCCATCATAATTGACTTGGTTAAAGTTACCATCAACGCCGATGTAAACATCATCGCCAGTTCCGCCGTAAAGGCCCTGAACGCCTACAGCGGCTTCGATAACGTCGTCTCCATTTGTCCCGTTAATGACATTGTCACCATCAAGACGGAAACGCGGTAGGCCGTCTGTCATGGCAATCGCGTCATCAATGGTGAAGGATTCACCGGCGCGCATCGAGAAGATATTCTCGATACCGACGAGCGTATTTTCACCCCATGTCGGATGCGTCATTGTCACAGACCCATCTGCATTGGCAGAGAATGTCCATTCAATGATATCGCCGTC
>CAZNXP010000424.1:0-1371 GCA_964576955.1 uncultured Algimonas sp. | reverse complement strand
CTATGCACCTAACAAGCCAATGCAGCGGACGTTGTACGCGCTGATTGGGGCGTTAAATTAAAAACCATGGCACATGATCCAGACAAAATAAGGGAATTCTTTCAGTCGTTGAGTCCGGCGGAGATAGAGGCTGCGAATCAAAAGAATCACGAAGAGCACGTAAAGCAGGTGGAGGCTTTTAAAAAGGGATATGAATCTGAAAGTTGTTATCTTTGCGGCAAGCCTTTCAAAACAATTAGCAAAGACGAACCTTGTCTACATTGGCTGCTTAGGAGATGTAAGTTCAGAAAGAATGACTTTCCGAAAATATTTGCAAAGTACAACTACTACAATATCGCTTCTTTTCTTCGCTGGTGTGCCAATCAGGAACGAATGCACTCTAACATCAACGATCTGGAAGATGAAAAAAGGAAAAACAAGATAATTTCCTACACTATAAAGTGGAAGAACATAGAATGGACATTTGATTGTTCTGCAAATGATTATCACGGCCATGAAGGCACCAAAATGGATTTTCCTCATTATCATTTTCAAATGAGAATTGATGGAAAGAGATTTATATCATTTAACGATTATCATATTCCATTTACAGATGAGGATCTTTTCAATCTATCACTATCAGGTGAATATTGGTTCCATCAGAATTTTGGGGCTGTTGGGTCTGGGATGCAGGAGGCAGTAGATATTCCACTAGATGACATTCTGGAACACACAATATCATCTGAAGATGAGGCAGAAGCAACTTTTCATTTTTCCACCATCATCGATGCATCGGAGAATCCAATATCTGGAGAAGAGTTAGCAGAGATGCAAGAAGAAGCGAAAAGAACAGGTAAGTCTTTATCGCTCAACGCACAGAAAAGGTTGCAAGGAAGAGCGAAGGTGCAAACAACAATTAGTCCAGTTGATACGATTCCAGATATAGCAAGTAGAACCGAGCATAAGAGAAGATAAATTTAACAAGGCCATGCAGCCGACGGTGTACGCGGTGTCGATTTGTGTGCACGGTCGCAAGCTCCCATTTTTGCACACAAACCGCCACCGCATACACCGCGACTGATGGCGGCGTTAGGATAAATGAGCGACAAAAGAGATATTCATGAAGTTTAAACGTAACGATCCTTGTTGGTGCGGATCAGGAAAGAAGTATAAGAAATGCCATTTGTACAGATCTGAATCTGAGCCAGTCAAGGGTTGGGAAGTAGCCAAGCAAATTCGATCTTCGTTCAACAAGAGCGAATGTCTAATACCGAGCTCGTACAAGAAAGATAAATGTAAAGGTAAAATCATTCGAGCACATACTGTTACAAAAAGTCTGAGTTTAAAGAAAATTGCACGTGATGGTCACGTTGACGTGGTCAAGCCTTTTGG
>CAZNXP010000423.1:0-1373 GCA_964576955.1 uncultured Algimonas sp. | reverse complement strand
TTTCCCACCCTCTCATCATAAAGCCCCCGTTTCCCCTTTACCCATGGTCAAACTGACCACTGGCCTTAAATGCTCGACGCCCAAAAGCGTCGAGCATTTTTCACACTAAGTTACCAGGGTTAAGACTTAGCATGGACCTTTGAACAGCCCCAATGCCGTCCAACGATCGCGCCATATTTCCCCGAAATCGAAGTCAACAGGAAGTGGGTCCTGTCCCGAATTATGTGATGTGAGAGCAAAGGTTGAATTTTATATGAAGTCTAAAAGGCAGTTACCCAACGGGTAGAATAACTACAAGACGCTCGTCTGATAGAGCTTTATTTTTAATCCGCCATGCGGGATAGGCGCGCTTATTTGCGCCCAGTCCAATTTTGTGGCCTGTGCGAGGGCCTCATCCGATGTGACTAAACCCACTCGCCAGCCTTTAAATCGGGATTGCATGACATCGCCAAATTCGCGGTAAAGCCCCGAGAGAGTTTTCTTATTCCCAATGCGCTCTCCATAAGGCGGATTGACCATCACAAGCCCCGCAGGACCGTCAGGCGCGCGAAGTTTTGAGAGGGGCTGCCCAGCGAATCGGCAGACCTCGCCGACCCCTGCTCGCTTAGCATTGGCTTTGGCGGCCTCAACCGCGCCCGCGTTTTGATCATAACCATAGAAATGCTTAGGCGGCGTGCGAGTGAACCAGCCGTCCTTCATTTTTTTGACGGCATCAGCATCATAACTTGCGAGTTTCTCAAAAGCGAAACTCCGCTCTCGCCCTGCCATGAGATTACCTGCCATCTCTGCCGCTTCAATCGGATAGGTTCCCGATCCGCACATGGGGTCTAGCAAGGGCTCTGTACGTTTATAACCACACGCTCGCAGGGTCATAGCCGCAATCGTTTCCCGCAACGGCGCCTTACCCATCGCTTGTTTATACCCGCGTTTATGCAGCGCCGTGCCAGAGGTCTCGATAGAGACAATCACGAGATTGCGCGCGATACGCACCTTTATAAGAATATCCGTATCTTCTAATCTGTCCGCAATTCGCGCGCCAAATGTCTCGGAGATTGCCCGTTCAAATCGCTGCTCTGCGGCCCCGCTGTGATAAATTTCGCTTTTACGGTTCGTGCTGACTTCGACTTTGACGGAATGACCTGGCGCGAGAAAATCCGCCCAAGGAAATTTGCGTGCATGTTTATCAAGCTGCGCGAGATGATGAGCACGAAATTCTCCGACCCGCGCGAGCACTTTAGATGCGCCGCGCAAAACTAAATTTGCACGCCAAACTTCGGGCCATCCACCTTGGATAAGCACTCCGCCTGAAATAGCCTTAGGTTTCTTAAACCCCTGCTCTCTGACTTCAGCCAAAAGAAACGCTTCCAGCCCCG
>CAZNXP010000422.1:0-1380 GCA_964576955.1 uncultured Algimonas sp. | reverse complement strand
ATCTCGTCAAAGACCGTTTGGCTGAAGCTGGTATTTTAGAGGATGTGCCGCTGAACCTCGTTGAGCTCGGCGGAAAGATAGAACTTGGTCCGTTTGAGATTGACCTGATTACGCTGACCCATTCTATTCCTGAACCTAATGCTTTGGCCATTCGGACAAAGCTGGGAACGGTATTGCATACGGGGGATTGGAAAATTGATCCGTCGCCGCAAATTGGCGAGCCCGTTGATGAAAAAGCCCTGCGTCAGCTCGGCAAAGACGGCGTGCTCGCGATGATTTGCGATTCCACAAATGTCTTCACCCCAGGAGAAGCGGGATCAGAAGAAGGCGTTCGCAAAGAACTCACCAAGCTAATCGGCGAATATGATGGGCGCGGCGTGGCCGTCGCTAGCTTTGCCTCTAATGTGGCGCGGCTCGAATCCGTGATGATAGCTGCCCGCGATAATAAGCGTTCCGTCTGCCTTATGGGGCGGTCAATGAAACGCATGACAGCGGCGGCGAAATCCATCGGCCTGTTGGATAAGGCAGGCCAACTCCTCTCCGAAGATGAGGCTCACGCTATGCCTGCGGGACATGTGCTATATCTTTGCACGGGCAGTCAGGGCGAGCCGCGCGCCGCGCTCTCCCGCATCGCCCAAGGTGAACATCGCAGCGTGAAATTCACCAAAGGTGATGTCGTCATCTTCAGCTCCAAAATTATTCCGGGCAATGAGAAGGGGATTTTCGCGCTTCAAAATGCTTTGGCCGATGACGGCGTAGAAATCGTGACAGAGAAAATGCGCGACATTCATGTGTCGGGTCATCCTTGCCGAGATGAGCTCGCGCAAATGTATGATTGGGTCGAGCCTGAAATTGCTATTCCTGTGCATGGCGAACGGCGTCATTTGTTAGAACATGCGAAGCTCGCGAAAAAACTCGGCGTGAAACGCGCTTATCCGCCGCGCAATGGCGAGATGATACTCCTCGCGCCAAAGGGGCCGCAAGTCGTCGACATCGTAGCATCTGGCCGTTTGCACCAAGACGGTAAGGACATTGTCTCGGCCTCTGACGAAGGCCTGCGCTTGCGCCGTAAAATGGGATATGCAGGGCATGTCTCCGTCAGCCTCGTGGTGAATAGCAAAGGCAAGATTGTTTCGGGTCCCGAGCCGCGCGCGAGCGGATTTCCGGAAGGGAAAAATGGGGCATTGCTCGATGGGCTATTGGATGATGTCGCGGATGTCGCCGAAGACGCCTTTTATTCGCTCTCCCCGCGGGATAGGCGAGATGAAGACAGTATTGAGGCAAAAGTTGCGGCCAAGGTAAAACGTCTTATTCGTGACCAGACAGGCAAGCGGACACTTGTTGAAGTTGTCGCGCATAAGGTGAAGTAAATGGGCCTAA
>CAZNXP010000421.1:0-1383 GCA_964576955.1 uncultured Algimonas sp. | reverse complement strand
CAAAACTAACAGGAAAACCTGCTGCTTGCCTCGCGATTGCCGGGCCGGGCGCAACAAACCTCGTGACAGGTCTCTGGGACGCCAAAGTCGACCGCGCGCCTGTCTTAGCTTTGACAGGGCAGGTGCAAGTGCAGGTCTTTGGCCCGGGCGCTTTCCAAGATATCGACTTGAAGGCCGCCTTCGCGCCTGTCGCCAAATTCAGCCAAAATGTTTTGGCTTCGTCTAATCATGCAGAATTAACGAACCTTGCCTGTAAATCCGCGCTGGATACACGCGATGTCGCCCATTTGATCTTCCCAGATAATGTGCAGACCATGCCTGCGGCGGAAGATGCCAAGGCAGGTTCGCCCGAAGGGCGCATGGCCGATAGGCATATTATGCCGTCCGAAGCCTCGCTGAAAAAAGCGGTTAAGGCTTTAAAGGCTGCCAAACGCCCTCTTATCATTGTTGGTTACGGCGCAAAGGAACCCATGAGTGATATTATCGCTTTTGCGGAACATATTAATGCGCCAATTGCGACAACCTTTAAAGCCAAGGGTCAAATCCCTGATAACCACCCCCTCGCTGCAGGTGTGCTGGGACGCTCAGGAACGCCTATTGCAAGTTGGTTCATGAATGAGTGTGATTTGATTTTGGCCTTAGGGGCGTCTTTCTCCAACCATACAGGTATTGAGAAATCTAAGCCCATTATCCAAGTCGATTTCGACCCAGCGCAATTGGGCCGTTTCCATTCTATTGATGTACCTGTCTTGGGCGAAATTGGCGTGACTGTCGGGGCGTTTGCGAAAGCGCTGAAAAAACACAAAATGACGGACCAACGTGATGAAATCGCGGGACGCTGGAAAATCTGGCGCGCGGAAAAAGAAAGTCGCCGCAAAGACGTTAGCGGTAAAGGCTTAAATTCGGCGACAATTTTCGACGCACTTTCAAAACTTGTCCCAGATGATGCTGTCATTCCAGTTGATGTTGGAAATAACACCTATTCCTTCGGGCGATATTTCGAATGCGCGGGCCAAAGCGTTTTGATGTCTGGCTATTTAGGCTCAATCGGATTTTCCTTTCCCGCCGCCTTAGGCGCTTGGGCCGCTACTCAAGATCAGCCAGATTTTAAAGGCCGCAAAGTTGTGTCTATCAGCGGCGATGGCGGTTTTGGGCAATATGCGATGGAATTCACCACAGCTGTGAAATACGGTATGAATATCACCCATATTTTGCTCAATAATGACCAGCTCGGGAAGATTTCTAAAGAGCAGCGTGGCGGCGATTGGCCTGTCTGGCAAACCTCGTTGCAAAACCTGAATTTTGCAGGCTTTGCGCGGGCCTGCGGCGGACATGGCGTAAGGGTCACAAAAACAAAAGATCTAAATAAAGCCATTAAAGAGG
>CAZNXP010000420.1:0-1384 GCA_964576955.1 uncultured Algimonas sp. | reverse complement strand
CGAAAGGACAGGTTCGGGCGCGGTTTGGTTTTATCCGCGGCTTGCAGAAATTGCTTATAGCCGAGCCAGCACCACGGGCAGACAAAGTCAGACACAATATCGACTTCAACAGGAAGCTTTGCGCCTTTATTGGATTTACGTTTAGCCATGACTGGCCCTGTACCGCCAAGCGGAGATAATGTCCAATTTTCAAAGCGTCGTAGTCGCCGTAAATCAGCTGGTTAGATTACGTGTTGGGAGGAATATTCGCGCCTGAGGGCGTCGGCATTATTCCGATGCGCATCACTCGTCGTTTCTATAATAAGCCTTCGCATCGCTGCACCTTGCGTCGAAATCATTATCCTCTGTCAGAGAGCGTTCCATGTCTTCGGCCGTCTTGATTTCTGACGCATTGTAACCTTCGCTTTTAAGCCTTTGATGCAGCGTTGTCCGGTTTTCAGGTCGCCCATATAAGCGTGTTGCGACCTGATATTCGGCTAAGGTTAGCTCATATTTCATAACATGGGTGACGCATAAACACATGGCACTTGGTTTACCTATTTTCCGGCATTGCGCATTTAGGATTTTATCAATCTCAAATGTATCCGCATCACGGGCCAGCGGTGTGTTTAGAGAGATAGTGGGGTATAATTGCGCTGAAGCCGCCTGCGCATGTGCAGGCAAGCTTGTACTCGCGCTCAAGGCAAATATCCCTGTCATCGCCGCAGCGGCGAGCTTCATTTCGATGTTTAGATGACGCCCCATCTACACCTCCTATGGCATAATAGCCTTTCTTAACATAATTTTTACGATTAATTAAGGCAAAATTGTGGTGTGTCTTAAACCAAACGGGTGCAATTGCTGTTACACTTTATTTTTGAACGCTTTTTTTTCGTACATTTCCGACGGAATTTGACAAAAATTTCATGACGGCGGCGACTTCTGCTTCATTTAGGCCTTGCGTGAGCTGGGAGTTAAAGTCGCGAAAATCGGCCATGACCGCTTCGCGGGTTTTCCAACCTCTATCCGTTAAATGTACGGTGCGTTGCCGCCGGTCGCCATAGGATTTTTTGCGCGTAATCAGCTCGGCGGCTTCCATACGGTCAACGAGTCCTGTGATGGCGGCATTTCGCCGGCCTGTGCCTTCTGATAATTCCGTCAGGCTGCATCCATCATGATAGCCGAGATAAACCAAAACAGCCGCCTGCGACCGCCCGAGGCCAGAGCCTTCGGCGAGGGCCATATCGGCGGCCTGGGCGATTTGTAAAAACGTCCGATCAAGGACGAAAAACAAGCGGCGATCTACGGTCCGGGCAATAGCCATGAAGGTGCGACTCTCTTTGTAGTGATGTGATACCCTCTATTGGGCTGCGCGAGATTTTTCAAATCCGCCTCACAGTATGAG
>CAZNXP010000419.1:0-1390 GCA_964576955.1 uncultured Algimonas sp. | reverse complement strand
ACCTCTTCGCGGACGGTTGTTTTTTCGCTGGACGGCGACATACTCTTCTCCGCACAGGAAGAGTTCCCGCAAATTTATCCGCAAGATGGCTGGGTCGAACATGACCCCGAAGCGATTTGGAACACGGTCCTGTCGACCCTGAAACAAGCCTATGCCTTTACTGTCGACGCTGGCCACAACGCCGCGGCTATTGGTATCACAAATCAGCGCGAGACAACGATTGTCTGGGACCGTAAGACGGGCGAGCCGATTTATAATGCGATTGTCTGGCAGGACCGCCGCACGGCTGCGCATTGTCAAAAACTCGCAAGGAAAATGCCTGTCGAGAAATTGCGCGCAAAGACAGGGCTATTGCATGACCCTTATTTCTCTGGCTCGAAAATGGCGTGGATTTTGGATCATGTCGACGGGGCGAGAGCGCGGGCGGACGCGGGGGCGCTTTGTTTCGGAACTGTCGATAGTTTTTTAATTTGGCGGCTAACAGGCGGAAAGCGCCATGTCACTGACGCCACCAATGCCAGCCGCACGAACTTGTTTGATATTCATGCTCAAGATTGGGACGGCGAGCTGCTGGACCTCTTTGATGTACCGCGAAAAGGCTTGCCGCAGGTCTTAAATTGCGCGGATGATTTTGGGATGTGTACCGTCCTAGATAAAGAAATTCCGATAACGGGCGTCGCGGGCGACCAACAAGCGGCCGCCATTGGCCAAGCCTGTTTCAATCCTGGCGATATTAAATCAACTTACGGCACGGGCTGTTTCGTTATTTTAAACACAGGCGGGGAGGCGGTTCTGTCTAAGAATAGGCTGCTCACAACTGTCGGCTACCGCATCAACGGCAAAACAAGCTATGCGCTTGAGGGTTCTATTTTTATGGCTGGGGCGTCGGTGCAATGGCTTCGCGATGAAATGAAATTGGTCGAAAATGCTTCCGAGACGCAAGCGATTTGCGAGGCGCTAGATAGTACGGGCGGGGTCTATCTTATCCCCGCATTCACAGGTCTCGGCGCGCCTTATTGGGCGCCAGAAGCCCGCGGCGCTGTTTTTGGCATGACCCGCGATACGGGGAGAAATCACCTTATTCGCGCCACCGTGGAAAGCGTCGTCTATCAAACCCATGACCTGTTTGATGCCATGAGCAAAGATGGCGTGGCGCCGACAGCTTTGCGCGTAGACGGCGGCATGGCAGCCAATAGCTGGATGTGCAGCTATCTGTCCGACATATTGGATATGCCTGTTTTGCGCCCGACTGTGTTGGAAACCACGGCCCTTGGCGCCGCTTACTTAGCGGGGCTTGGGGCAGGGCTCTATGACAGTCTCGAGGATGTGGCCGAGAATTGGACGGCAGAACGTGAATTTATGCCTGCGCTTTCTGCAGAGACACGCGAGT
>CAZNXP010000418.1:0-1413 GCA_964576955.1 uncultured Algimonas sp. | reverse complement strand
ATCACAGTCAGGAGTCGAAGTTGGGGTTGCTTTTTGCACCCCTGAATCGAAACAAAAGGAGTTGGAAATAGGCAATGGGGGTGCGTTTATCGCGGCACCACCACGCATTAGCAAAAGTAACGGATGGACAGCATTCCTGGCTTATAGAGATGCACTATTGAAAGCCAGACTTCCTAAAAATGCTCTGGACAACCTTAGTCACTGCTAGTAGATTTTGATACAATGGCTGGTGTGTTCGCCCTACGTCTACAGGGCAAAGAAACAAGCGCAATTTTGGATAAAGGCTCAATAAATATCATATCGATCGCGGAACAGGTGCCAAATCCTGCAAGTCGAGTGACTTTGTCCGGTAAGAAAGACCTCCTTGGAAATCCTCAGGCAAACCTTAACTGGCAGGTAACCGATTTAGACAAGCATACCGTTCAGTCAACTATGGAGCTCATAGCAACTGAAATGAGCCGATTAGATATTGGGCGGGTAAAAATTGAGGAATGGTTACAAGCGGGTTCCGGCTCTGAATGGTCTCCTAGACTTAGAGGCGGTCATCACCACATGGGCACCACTCGAATGGCGGACAGTCCGACCGAAGGTGTTGTGGACAAAAACTGCAAGGTTCACGGCATAGACAATCTTTTCATAGCTGGCTCGTCCGTATTTCCAACCGGTGGATATGTAAACCCAACCCTTACAATTGTGGCATTGAGCATTCGTATGGCTGAACATCTAAAGTCGATAAGATTATGAGCGCCTCTAGTCGACTGAGTTGCACCAAAGGAAAGATATTTTTTTTGCTAATGTTCGTGCTACTTGCGTCAATTGGAGCACACGCGGCGCAATACCTTACAGACACACCCAAGTTGTTTTTTGTTGTGTTTCTCGCAAGACTGCTCGCTGCGCTTGGCATTGCAATGGGAATAGCAGTGCTTTGGACAATTTTGGCCAAACTTTTCAAATCCCGAGAAACGGCGTGCGGATTCTGGACTGTGTTTGCCGGCTCTGGGGCGATTGTGTCTGTTGTGATGACGCTATTAAGTATCAACAACAAAGTTTCGGAAGGGCTGTTATTGCTGTATTTTTAAAGGCCGATCATTCATAAAGTGCCTAGGTAAAATCAGTAAGGCATTCGAACCTGTGACCCTTCACCCCCAGTGAAGGGCGCTACTAGACTGCGCCACGCTCCGACAGACCAAACGTTGCCAGAGGAACTCTAAGAAAATCCTTTTGGAATACCTGGTGTCGAACGGAAAGTATGTAAAGATGCGTTGATGCTTTACTTTCGGTATCACTGACTGCTGTGCAACATTCCGCCAGCGATTATCTCGCCGGATGTTAGCTCGACAGGTCGGCCGACCTGGCCGTGTAACATGAACCGGTTTTCACCAATGCGAAAAATCGGTGCTGCAATTCACGCAA
>CAZNXP010000417.1:0-1415 GCA_964576955.1 uncultured Algimonas sp. | reverse complement strand
ATTATTATTTTTGTTGCGATTACGGCCGCGTTGACGCTTCATCGATCTTCCTCAAATGGGGCGACAGCATATCGGGCGTCCAGACGCACGGAAAGTCGTGCAAGGCCCTTAGTCTGTCGGCAATAGCAGTGGAATTCGCATGAGTTAGATGTCGAACGTCCTCGTCTGCATTTCCCGCCTAGCAAAGCAAAGCGTGGATGAAAAGCGCTTTTTTAAGTCAAATTTCAGTTGAATTTCGGGCCCAGACGACACGGTCCAAACCGCCTAAATCTGTGTCGAGCGAGATGTCGCTCCAAGTCCCTGCTTCTAAGTGTTTTTTTAGGGCTGGACCTTGGTCAAACCCAATTTCCAGGCCAAGCCAGCCGCCGGGTTTTAGGTATTGAGATGCCTCAGAAATAATGCGGCGATAGGCGTCCAATCCGTTAATTCCGCCCCGTAAAGCCATATCAGGGTCAAAATCTAAGACTTCGCGTTCCAAATCTTTCATGGCGGCATCTGTGATATAGGGCGGGTTGGAGACAACCATATCGAATTTTTGACCTTCTGGGACCGCTGTCCACCATTCACCCTGATAAAATGCCGCGCGAGAGCAGAGATTAAGGGCGTCCGCATTTGCCTGTGCAACTGAAAGGGCCGCCTGTGAAAGGTCGGTTGCGATGAGGCGGGCCTTGGGTTTTTCAGTGAGCAAAGTTAGCCCAATCGCCCCGCTGCCTGTCCCGAGATCAAGAAGCTGGGGAGAGCTCATTTGCTTTAACCGCTTTAGCGCGCCTCTAATCAAGGTTTCTGTATCGGCCCGCGGCGATAAAACCTCTTTGGAAATCTGAAAACGCCGCCCATAAAATTCACGCCACCCCAAGATATGATCGATCGGTTCGCCCGATAAGCGGCGCTTCCGATAGGACTCAATGCGAGCAGATATTTCAGGGGTTAAGGGCTCGGTTCCACGTAGGAGTAAAGCCGTTTTATCAAACCCCGTTGCGGCAAGTATGATTTCTAACGCATCCTCTTCTGCAAAAGGAATCTCGGCTTCGGTAAAAGCGCGTATCAGCAACCGCTTAGCCGCGCGGGCACTTAGGTTGGAATGCGCAGGTTGGCCGAGGGGCGTGACCATGACTAACCGAACACCGGAGATAGGTTGAGCTTTGCTCGATGGAGGGCGTCGGTAATTGGATTTTCAAAAAAGAAATTTGGGCAGAGCGGGTCCGAAAGACTGACTTTAATGGCATCTGGCCACATAGAGTGTGCACGGCTGATTTCCAATTTTTCAATTGGTAGTCCTATTATCGGATAAAGCGAACTCATCATCCCGATATACTCCAGATAAAGATCTGTCTTTGATAGGTGAATAAAAACGCAGCCGTCAAACGTCATTGACGGAATATCCCCAAAACCCAGTTCAATGCTCTGCACGCCCA
>CAZNXP010000416.1:0-1423 GCA_964576955.1 uncultured Algimonas sp. | reverse complement strand
ATCCTTATGGATGTACGGAGCAGACTGTCAGTAAAGCTATGCCCCTCTTATTTGTGCGGAGCTTAGGCGGTTTAAGAGACACATCCGCCGCTCTCTTAACGTCACGCATTCAAACTGCCATCGAGAAAGTCGCGGCACGCCAAAGCGTGACAGGGGAATTTGGCCTCTGGCGTCAAGGCGACGGCTATTTATCTCCCGGTCTGCAGCTCTATGTCGCAGAATTCCTGGTTGAGGCGGACAGAAAAGGCTTTGACGTCAGCCAGCCAAGCTTAAGCTCTGCCATAAATAGCGCGCGCTTATTGTCCCGTATGGATATTAGTTCTTCTCTGAACCTAAGTTTCCGTAACGCAAGTTCGCGAAAGGCGGACGAAATTTATCGCGCCCAACGCGCCGCCTATGCGCATTATGTATTGGCCTTAGCGGGCGAACCCGATGCGTCAGGCATTCGATATATTGATAAGACTTTTGGAGACAGATTGGTTAATCCGCTTTCGCTCTCTTATCTTGGCGCGGCTCTGGCACGGATTGGCGACGATGCACGCGCATCGGCTAACTTTGAGCGCGCCTATGAACAGATTGGCAAGCAACAGACTTATACTTACTATAGTTCTGCTGAACGCAATGCAGCGGCTCTCTTAGCAATAGGTGGTGACGCGCTGAAAGATGATATTCAGGAAAAGCTCCTCATTACGCTTTCAGGTTTGGAAGCGGAAACCAGATCAACACAGGAAAAAAGCTACATCATTCGGGCTATGGCCTCTCTGCGGTCTAGCACGGATAAGGTAACCGCTTCTGCCAAAGGATTGACTTTGGTGGATAATGCCGCAGCTTTACTTGGACCTGATCTTTCAAAATCTATATCCGTCAAAAATACAGGTAAGACACGCGCTTTTTTAACGGTTGATGTGACCTCTACGCCGACCCAAGCCCCTGAACCTCTCTCAGCAGGGTTCTCAATCAGTAAGACGCTATTTTCTATGACGGGAGATAAACTGTCGGGGGAAACGCTCAAACAAGGCGACCGTGCCATTATCTATATCGATGCGAACGCTAAGTTCACAGCGGATAAAATGGTTGTCCTTGCTGACCTCTTACCCGCAGGATTGGAAATAGAGAGCCTGCTCGCGAATGATGATGCGGGCAGGGAAGGGCGTTTCCCATTCCTGGGTACATTATCAGACTTTGACATGCAGGAAGCACGGGATGATCGGTTTATCGCCTCTGCCCGCCGAGGTCGTTGGAGTCGCGGCAGAAATGGTTTTCAAGCCGCCTATATTGTGCGCGCCGTAACGGAAGGGACATTTATCTTCCCTGGTGCGGTTATTGAAGACATGTATCGCCCGCAGCGCGTGGCCACGACCGAAGTAAAAACCTTGCAAATCACGCCAAATGGAGACTTCTAAATTGCGGCGCCGCCTAGGAT
>CAZNXP010000415.1:0-1423 GCA_964576955.1 uncultured Algimonas sp. | reverse complement strand
CCCCTCCGGCTCATTTAGGATGTTTTTAACAAAATTTAAACTTCCCATGGCTTAATTCGGCAAATGGCAAAGAAGATATTACAATTTATTTTCTCTGCTTGGCTTCTTGGGAGTGTAACGGCGCCTGCCCATGCGCAAATCTCTTCCCCCACGGATGTTTTAAATCTTGTCTTTTGGGTTGATGCACAAGACGTCAATGGCACCGGATCTCAGCCGGCGAATGGGGCGGTCGTCTCGACCTGGGTCGATAAAAGTACAGGAGGTAATAACCTCACAACGCTTGACGGAACGGTCACATTTGAAGCGGCCGGGTTCGACGGAATAAATCCGGGTTTGCGATTTCCACTTATTGCGCGAATGGGTGCGTCAAATCCTTTTGCCGGAAATTTTCAAGACGAAATGACCCTGTTTTTTGTGAACGCGAATGTGACACAGACCAGAAATTTTTCTGTTAGTTTGAACGGGACCAATCGATCCTCAAATATTGCGGATGGGCGGTTTAGTTTTCATACGCCTTGGTCAGACGATAATATCTATTTTGATGCTGGAGCCTGTTGTGGATCAACGCGATTGAGTGGCCCGTTTCCAAATGCGATAACGGAAACCACCTTGGTTTCTGCGTTAAATGATGCACCCGGAAATAGTCAATTGCTGCGTATTGATGGGCAAGCCTTTCTCGAGGATATGACAGGCCATAATGCGAATGTTAGCAGAGGTGTTCACTTAGGTGATCTCCCGAGTAACGTACAATATAATGGGCGCTTCGCAGAAGTCGTTGTCTACGACCGCGCGCTAAGCCTCAGCGAAATCCAAGATGTCGAATGCTATCTGCTTTTAAAATGGAAGCCCTTAGCTGCGCCGTCCACATGTGCGGCGGTTATTAGGGCGAGTAAAACCGTTACCTCTTACGAAACAACAGGGGCCAGTGCATATAATCTTCCGGGGGAGGATGTGGTTTACACCATATCAATCACCCATGAAGGCGGCCCAGATTTAGATGATGGATCCGTTTTCTTGGTCGATAACTTACCAAGTGAAGTCAGTTTTTATAATGGGGATTTTGATGACGCTGGGCCGGAAGTAAACCCCGTTATATTTTCTCAAACCAATGCGAGCCTCACTTTTAATTACGCAACAGACGTTGGCTTTTCCGACGCTGCAACGCCGCCCGCAGCTCTGACGGATTGTAGCTACACGCCTGCGGTTGGCTATGATCCGGACGTCAAATTTGTTTGTATCAATCCGAAAGGCGCATTTGCATCTGGTAATCCGGACCCCAACATATCTGTATCCTTCAGAGCCAGAATAAAGTGAGTTTTCCGCCTAATGTTGTCTGGGCATTATGTCTAAAACGCCTCTTGTTCCTCCGGCAAGAAAATCTCGCGTTTCCCGCCCGAACCAGCCGCACTAATCATGCCTTCGC
>CAZNXP010000414.1:0-1426 GCA_964576955.1 uncultured Algimonas sp. | reverse complement strand
GATGTATCCACATCTATAGAAAATGTAGAGACTGGCTTTTCCGCAACGGGGGTCGGGAGATGCGCCTTATAGGCTTCAAACGCATCCCGGCTTTTAAATTCCCGCACAACTTTCCCATCTTCATCACGCAGAACAATGGATTGCGGAGCAATAACCTGCACTTCGACGGTTTTTGTCACCGCAGGAACTGCCCTCTCAATCGCTATCGCGGGCTGTTTTATGACACGGCGTTCCATTTGCTGTGTCACAGGTGGAATGACGCGATCTTGAACGCTGGCGGCTTTAACCACCAAACGCGTTTTTCCATTTCTTTTCTCAAACGGAACAACTTTCTCGACGACCCGCGCAGGTGTTTTCACAACGCGGCGCTGAATATCTTTGGTAACAGCAGGGATAGTACGTTCAACCGCGCGCCCAGATTTATAAACGCGGCGCTCATAGTCTTCAGTTATCGCAGGGACGATATTCCCCTCACTATCCGTATATTGAGGCCGAATAAGGATCGTTTCTTTTACGGTTTCATAGGTTTTCGGAATTGGCGCATATTCAACTCTCGCAGGTTGAACAACAATAGTCTCCGTCACTGTTTCAAATTCGGCGGGAATAACCTCAAATTCAGTTGTGCTACCCTCAACGTCCCCGTCGACCCATTCATATTCGGCGGGTATTTTGACGAGCTCCGTGCTCGCCTCTTGAACGACGATAGTTTCACTTACGGTTCCATGGTCAACTGGATTCGGCACATATTCAACCGACGCAGGTTGAATAACAATTGTCTTTTCCCGCGTTTCGAATTTTGGTGCGGATTTCGAGACGGTGAGTCCCGCAATTTTTTCCGGAAGTTCAGCACTGAAAATATCCAATGCATCGCGGCTTTCAAATTCCCGAACGATTTTACCGTCATCATCGCGAAGCACATATTTCGGCGGAACGGGTGGCTGCCCGAAAACCGCAGAATTTATAGCTTGAGTTCCTGGTTTCCAGTCCTCTCGAGCCGGTGCAACTAAAACTCTCTCGGACCGCGTTTCATATTTCGCAGGCGTGATGACGTAATCAACACGCTCTTCCTCGATCACCACTTTATTGATGACCTCTCTGAAGGTTCCATCGCCATTTGAAAGCTTAACAACCACATCCTTGGTCACAGCCGGAATGATAACTTCCTCAGATTTAGCGGGCGAGACAAGAACTTGTTTTGTAATCGTCTTATATTTGGCTGGAATCAGCACACGACATAAAATCTCTCCCGTTTCTGAGACAATCGTCTCCGTCGATTGAACGACCTCATTCGACACACCATTAAAAACCGTAAATTGCCCCTTCACCGCTGTATTCACACGTCCTGTCGTGCCAGGTTTTCCGGGCACGATTTCGAGCGTGAGGCCGCCGATTTTTTCGGGCCCAGTCGTTGGTGCCTGCGCGCCAC
>CAZNXP010000413.1:0-1436 GCA_964576955.1 uncultured Algimonas sp. | reverse complement strand
CGGGGCCGAACGTGAAGAAGTGGTGCTACCGCAATGATGTTTCGTCTTCTCTTAGCGCTCATCCTATCTGTGAGCCTTTCCGCCTGCGTCTCGCTTTTGCCAGATCCGGCGCCGTCCTCTGCAATCTATCGGTTAGACAGAAGCGCGTCGCCCGTTGCAAAATCTGCGAATGCAGAAGTTGTTCGTATTGACCGCCCGACGGCGACGCAGGTCTTTAACTCCACAAATATAGTTGTGACAAAAGGCGAGCAGCAACTTTCCGCTATCGCGAATGCAAAATGGTCGGAAGCGACCCCTATCATCATTCAATCTGCCATGGTTGATGCGTTAGAGGGCTCGTCAAATTTCATAGGCTTAATTCCAACGTCGGGCGCACGGACGGAAACGCGGCTGCATTTGGACATCATAAACTTTGAAGCCAATTTTGATAACGGACCAGAGAGCGCGCCGCGCGCGGAGGTGCAATATCGTGTGACCTATGCACGCGCCGATGATCGCACGCTGCTTGGCACGCATAATGTTCGCCAAACGGTACGAGCGCAATCTATCAATGTGTCATCTATCGTCTCTGCTCTGAACCAAGCCAATGATGCAGCGATGAATGATATCGTCAGCTGGCTTGAGCGGCAAAAGGCACCTGGTCAGTTCAATTAATCTTCATTCACGCCTTTGCGGCGCGTGAGCCAGCCTTTCACGCCGAAAATAATTGCGAGCGTCAGTATCACTGCACCCGCAAAAAAGCCTAAAATCACTTCCATTCTGTCGCCAAAGGCCTCTCCGAGAAGATGGATGGCACCAAAGATGACTGTGCAATAGAGCAGGGCTGTAAAGAAAATTATCGCGCAAAATTTGAGATAGTTCATTTTGAAATAGCCGCACGCAATATAGGCAGGGACGCGGGCGAGGGGTAAAAACCGCGCCGTCAGTAATGTCATAAAGGCATGGGCCTTAACCCGTTCACCCATGGCCATCACATTGTCTTTCTCTGCCCATTTGCGCGCCCGTTCAGAGGCATGAGCGGAATAGCCAATCCAATATTTCCAAATGTCGGAGAAAAAAAGCCCTGTCAGGATGACAAAGAAGATCACCGGAAAATGCTGGGGGTCAGACGCGCATAAGGTTGCGGCGGCGATGACAGCGGCGTCTTCTTGTACAAAGGGGCCGATAAAAATGCCGAGATAGAGATACCAAGACGGGTCCATGGATTGGCTCGACCACAGCTTGAAGAGCAGGTCAAGCCAAGACGCTTAGCAGAAAAGGGACCCGCTTGATTCGGCTCAGAATAAAAGACTGAAATAGGGCGTCCTAAGGCGTTGCGATTGATGGCAGGTCGTGACATAAGGCGCGAAATTTTCAGACACTAGGCAGAGGTTTCGCGCGTCTGCCCAACCTTGGTGATATCATCATGCAAATAAAAGAGCTCGAGGCCGAAGGCC
>CAZNXP010000412.1:0-1444 GCA_964576955.1 uncultured Algimonas sp. | reverse complement strand
CCCTGAGCGCGACATCTCTTATTCTCCCTCAAGAAAAGAGATGTCGCGCTTTTTTCTTCACCAAAGTCTAATTAATTTAATCTAAGGTCGCGTCATGACTTCGCGCGACTTAAACTTTGAAATGGGCCTGCGAGGGCTCATATTTATTACGCTTTATTTTTATGCTGCGCTGACGTTTAATATGTCGCCATTTAGCGACGTTGAAAATTTGAAACTCATCGGACTGGCCTGTCTTATAGGGCCCGCAATGGCATGGTGGAAGACGCGAGATATTGAGTATCCTCTATCCCGCAGCTTCATATTAAGCTTCATGACAACAATAAACACCTTTGGCGTCCTCGTCACCACCCTGATGATTTGGCTTCTCTATTTATGTTTTGAGAATTTTTTGACCGATCCAAATTCAATATTCGCAGACGGTATTACTCTCTCGAACCTTGTTTCTATGATAGGGATTCTTATTGGATATTCTTTCGCCGTATTATTTACGTGGCTCATCGCGCTTGTTTTCGATGTCATACAATCGATTGTCGCTGCGTTTATAGCTGGGCTCATAGCCACATTTAACCCCGTTAAATATGCGGTATCGATCAAACGTCTTTTGAAACTTTCATAGGCCGCACACCGTCACTCATTCTGAAAATATATTTTTTCCAGCTCTGCGTTTTTTGGGAGTTTTTGCGACGGATAAATACTGACGACGAGACGCTGACCTAAATCTTGCTCAAAGACCGTGAAGCTTTTGCCTCGCCGAATTTCCGTTTTAATCTGCGCATAGGGCGCGAGTGGTAAATCCTGTTTATCATAGAGCAAATGGACCGTCTTTATCGGGTCAACATTTGCAGTTAACCCCGCGCCGTCTATTTGCCAAAATATAGGTTGAGCGGGCGTATAACGTGCAAACAAATCTCCCGTCCCATAGAGGCGGTTTTCCGCGCTTTCATAAACGGCGGACATATTCCCAGAGACATAGCGCTTTGGCGCGCCGAACTTCTCGTAGCTTGGCTGCAAGGCGCGGGCGGCCTCTGATTGCGCGCTATCAAATTTCGTTGATAGAACGATACTTATATCATTGCGGCTATAGCTATCACCTTCGGCAATGATTTCGGTACTCGCGCAGCCCACAAGACTGAGTATAACGCCCACGCCCATTAGAGATTTCAACATACTATCCTCCTTTTTCATTTTTCTTAGCGGCAGCTAGATAAGCTTGCTTCCCGCGCCGCTCGCGCTACACAGCGGGCATGACAGATCAGTCCCTCATTCGCAATTTTTCTATCGTGGCGCATATCGACCACGGCAAGTCCACTTTGGCGGATCGTCTTATCTCTTATACGGGCGGCCTGTCCGACCGCGAGATGTCCGAACAAGTGCTCGATAATATGGATATTGAGAAAGAGCGCGGCATTACGATTAAGGCGCAGACGGTGCGGCTCGAATATCC
>CAZNXP010000411.1:0-1445 GCA_964576955.1 uncultured Algimonas sp. | reverse complement strand
TAGCGCCTTGCAGCTCGCCTTGTTCGCTTTCTGAAACGCGGCTGCTCATCATATTCGACAGGGCAGGCCCATAGAGACCCGCGAGCGCAGCGAAGGGCCCTGCGGCATATATGATCCAACCTGCGTCCGCGCTGCCAAGTGTGGTATAGGCAATCACAGCGGAGATAATGCCGATGAGCCCCGCCCAAAACAGGCCGATTTTGGGGATGATAATGCGAATAAGCCCGCCTTGAACCAGCATGGTCGCAACGGCAAAGGCGCCGAGTGATAGGCCTACATCACGCGCGCTCCAGCCCAATCCTTCTAAGGCAGAAAATGTATAGGTGGAGGGATAGACGGTGTGGGCCGTCGCCATAATAAAGAGGATAAAAATTAAGCTCTTCACGCCTTTGATACGGCCAAGGGCTTTTATAGAGCCAATCGGGTTTGAGCGGCGAATATCGAAAGCGCGTCTCTTCGACTTTGCCAAAGTCTCGGGCAGAAAAATCAGGCCATAAATAACATTGATTAGAGAGATAACGCCTGCCGCATAAAAAGGTATGCGCGTGCCATACTCCCCTAAAATACCGCCAATGACAGGACCTAATAAAAACCCGACGCCAAAGCTCGCCCCGATTAATCCGAAATCCTGCGCCCGTTTTTCTGGCGGGCTAACATCTGCGACATAGGCATTTGCCGTTGAAAAGGTCGCGCCGCAAATGCCAGAAAGCCCGCGGCCTATATATAAAAACAGGATTGTGGGCGCGAGCGCCATGAGGAAGAAATCTGCGGCCAATGCGGTAAGTGAAACCAGCATGATGGGCCGCCGCCCAAAGCGGTCCGACAAACCGCCGACTATGGGCATGCAAACGAATTGGAAGAGGGCAAAGGTAAGGGTGAGATAACCGCCGTGAATTACAGCATCATGGTTCTCCAACCCTGTTAGCTCTTTGATTAAATCGGGAAGAACAGGGATCATTATGCCGAAACCAATCGAATTGATCATCACAGTGATCATGACAAAGGTCAGAGCATTTTTTGAGTTTTTGGCCGAGCCCAACATGTGGTCGCTTTAGTCTAGTTTATAGGTATTGCGAAGTCTGCAAATTCAACAATCAACTGTTCATATACAGCGCGCTTAAAGGGCACAATTGTGTCTGCGATAGAATTGAGCTCTACCCATTTCCATTCGGAAAATTCCTGAGGTCTGTGTGCCGTTAGGTTTACGTCCGACCCATCGCCAAAATATCGAAAGGCGTACCATTTCTGGCGTTGGCCTTTATTGTTAAACCGCTTTCGGTTCTTGGCTAAAACTTTCGGCGGAAAATCATAATATAACCAGCCTTTGACTTTGCCCAGATATTCCATGTTTTCTGCGCGAAGGCCTGTCTCTTCAAATAATTCGCGGCGGGCTGCGGCTTTTGGTTTTTCGCCTTTATCTATGCCGCCTTGAGGACATTGCCACA
>CAZNXP010000410.1:0-1446 GCA_964576955.1 uncultured Algimonas sp. | reverse complement strand
GCTTTGAAACCCGTCTTAGGTAAGACATTGGGGATTCCTTTGTTTCAAGAACAAGCCATGCAGATCGCCTCTGTCGCAGCAGGGTTTACACCCTCAGAGGCAGATCAACTCCGCCGCGCGCTTGGCACGGCGCGCGGGCCGGGAACTATCCAAAAGTTCAAAGACCGTTTTATCATTGGCTGTATTGAAAATGGCTATGATGAAGATTTCGCCTGCGCGGTCTTTCGGCAACTCGAAGGGTTTTCAGGTTATGGTTTTCCCGAAAGCCATGCCGCGAGTTTTGCGCTTCTGGTCTATGTGTCCAGCTGGATAAAATGCCATCATCCAGAGATTTTCTGCTGCGCGCTTTTAAATTCGCAACCCATGGGGTTTTATGCACCCGCGCAAATCGTGCGCGATACAAGAAAGCATGGCGTGCCCGTGCGTCCAATTTGCGCCGAGAAAAGCTATTGGGATAATGTGCTGGAACCTGCGGGGGATGGGCAGCTCGCAGTGCGGCTGGGTTTTCGTCAAATCAAAGGCTTTCGCGAAGAAGACGGACATTGGATGTCTGCCGCGCGCGGGAATGGCTACCGCTCTATTGATGCGGTTTGGCGCAAGGCAGGATTAGACCGCAGCGCTTTGTCTAAATTGGCGCAAGCTGACGCTTTCGCGTCGCATGGCCTCAATCGCCGCGATGCGCTTTGGGCGGTGAAGGGATTAGGCGGTGAAAAACCCCTGTCGCTCTTTGCGAGTTTAGGGGAGGGCCAGCCGGAAACCTCTACGCCTTTGCCGCTCATGGATTTACGCGAAGAGGTGTTTGAGGATTATATCGGCACGCGATTGACCCTGCGAGAACATCCCGTGACTTTGCTACAATCTGATATTGGCCCGACATGCCCCGCAAAAGATTTGCGCGAGACCGTCGATGGCAGGCGCATTGAGGTCTGCGGGCTTGTCATAACACGGCAACGTCCCGGCACAGCTAGCGGCGTGATTTTTCTGACGCTAGAAGACGGAACGGGCGTTTCAAATATTGTCATCTGGCCGTCTATGTTTGAAGGCGCGCGCAGAGCCGTGATGACAGGCAGGCTGCTCAAGATAAGCGGGAAATTACAACGCGAAGGTATTGTCAGCCATGTAATCGCAAATCGGATTACGGATATGTCCTATCTGCTCGATACTTTAGGCGATGCGGGCGCTACGGGAGAGAATATCAATCCAAGCCATGATAATGCGGATGAAGCGCGGCGGCCTGTCCCTGCAAAAGAGGCTCAGCGCACAGGTCAGACCACCGCAGGCAACCGGCTTTCACCTGCCAAGGACAGACCTCCCAAGCGAAACATCAGCGGCTATTATGCTGGCGGCGGCGCGCGTCATCCGCGCCAGCAAGCGAATAAATTATTCCCCAGCCGTGATTTTCATTAAGCTCGAAAACTACTTCGCCAGAACATCAGTGATGCGGCG
>CAZNXP010000409.1:0-1457 GCA_964576955.1 uncultured Algimonas sp. | reverse complement strand
AGTGCCTGCCATGGAACCCGTTGTATCCAAGACTAAGACGACATCAACCGGATCCAATACTGACGCCCCTGCAATCGCAGAAGAATTCGCGCTAACATCCAGTTTATCTTTGTTAAAAACTCCGCCTAAAGCGAGTTCATATTTTGCGCGGCCCGAGACACTGACTTCGCCGTCCGGTGCCACTTGAATCTTTAAATCCGCGGGATCAATTTCATACTCATTTGCTCTTAAAAGACCCTGCGCAAAAGCCAGCCGCTCTGCAGAGTCTTCAATACCAGATGTTGCGACAGCCATTGAAATAACATCCAGATGACTTTGAAGCTCTTGTTGGGCATTTCGGGCCCCCATCGTATCAATGGCGAGGCCAACCAAGGCGATGAAGGCTAGTCCGCTTACAGCCATCATGACAGCAACATTGCCGTCTTCATTGACCTTTAATCGCGTAAAGGAGGATTTTATATCGGGCAAAAATGGCATTCTTTTTCTTTCCCGCTTCTTTTTCGAAGCTTTTCTCTGTCTGGAACATTGCTGACAAATCTATCACTAATAATTTAATTTCCTCTATTTTTATGTGTTTAATTTATAATGAATAGCTTAAGGTTGTATTTTGAGCGCTGTGCAGAGATAAGGGTTATGGCTGCCGAAGCTCCGGTCTCCAAAGACGTGGATTAAATTGCCGCTGGGTGAAAATCACTGGGCGTGATACTGCCACCATCGCTTCTGGTTTTGATGGCGGCTGCGCATTGAATATTCTTTGACGACTTCCTTATTCACATCGTCTATGAGGCTTTGGCGGGCCGGCGAAAACAAAAAGGAATAGACTTCGTGCGTATCGATCTTCGTGACGGCATTAAAGACGAACTTGATACGACAATTCCGATGACGGTTCGCTGGATTATCCGTCTCGTCTTTTTCTCTCTTATTCTCGGCGCCATTCTTTTCGGATGGATTACGCGAAAAAATGTGCCCGAAGCGGACGCCATTGAAAATCAAATCTTGAGTCTGTTTGAGGTCACACGCGGCGTCAGCGATACGTCTTACGGGACCTATTGGAATTTTTGCGGCGGCTGGTTTACCGCCGATCATGTGCATAAGGCGATGAATTACGAGCCGCCCGACTTTGTCTCTGGCGAGGTTATTCGCGCGCCCGGTATTATTGATGCGGCCTGGTATGGCCGCAAATGGTCTTGTCCCGCGCCCACCAACCCCAAAGACGGCATGGCTGTTTATTTATTGGGTTACCCGGGCGGCAGCGACAAGCCGACCTTGCGGCAAGGCAAAGTCCATATCCGCCGCGCACAAAGCGGCTCGCAAGGCTATAGGATTAGCACTTGGATCGTTGTCTTTGACCCCCGCGAAGATGCGGGCATTATTGGCGAAGCGGTTGTAGGCGGCATGTCAGGCAGCATTGTAACAGATCATAATTATAATCCCGTCGGTATTCTCGTGACACAAAA
>CAZNXP010000408.1:0-1457 GCA_964576955.1 uncultured Algimonas sp. | reverse complement strand
TTGTGTGGAGCGGAACTGAACCTTCTTGATATTGCTCAACACGCGCAATTTCTGCGCCGCCGAGACGGCCACCAAGTTTAATTTTACAGCCCTTAGCACCCATGCGCATGGCGCTTTGGAGCGAGCGCTTCATGGCGCGGCGGAAAGACACGCGGCGCTCTAACTGCTGCGCAATTCCGTCTGCGACGAGATTGGCATCAACTTCGGGCTTCCGGACCTCGATAAGATTGATGAAGACTTCGCTATCAACCATGCTCGCAACCTTTTTGCGAAGCACCTCAATGTCAGCACCCTTTTTACCGATCACAACACCCGGACGCGCCGTGTAAATTGTGATCCGGCATGTTTTATGCGGACGCTCGATAACGATGCGAGACACAGAGGCGTTTTTCAACTCACCCATGATAAAGGAACGGATTGTCAAATCTTGATGAAGCAAGTCACCATATTCAGCCGTATTTGCGTACCAACGCGAAGACCATGTCCGGTTAATACCAAGACGCAGGCCAATTGGATTAATCTTCTGACCCATTACGCGGCCTCCTGCTCTTCAACTTCCTTGACGACGATAGTCAGCTCGGAAAATGGCTTCAGAATGCGAGCGCCGCGGCCACGTGCCCGAGCCCGGAAACGCTTCATGACGAAGTTCTTTCCAACATAAGCTTCGGAGACGATCAGGCTATCAACATCAAGACCATGATTATTTTCAGCATTTGCGATTGCGCTGTTGAGCACCTTCTTAACTTCACCTGAAATCCGTTTGTGAGAGAACTCAAGATCAGCGAGGGCTGTTTCAACTTTTTTACCGCGAATAAGCTGTGCAACGAGGTTCAGCTTTTGCGGGCTGATCCGGATCATACGCAACTTTGCGCGGGCTTCATTGTCGGCGACGCGACGAGGATTTTTTTGCTTGGCCATGACGTCTACTTCCGCTTGGCTTTTTTATCGGCCAAATGACCATAATAAGTCCGCGTTGGTGCAAATTCACCAAGCTTATGACCGACCATGTCTTCATCTACGAGAACCGGAATGAATTTTTGACCATTATGGACCTGAAATGTCAGACCCACAAATGATGGCATTACTGTTGAGCGGCGCGACCAAGTCTTGATCGGCTTATGACGACCTTCGGCGCGCGCGGCTTCGGCTTTCTTCAGGAGGTATCCGTCAACAAACGGACCTTTCCAAACTGAACGTGGCATATTCCGCGCTCCCTAGCGTTTTTTCTTCGCGTGACGCGAACGAATGATGAATTTATCGGTAGCCTTATTCGAACGAGTTTTGGCACCTTTTGTAGGCTTACCCCATGGCGTCACAGGATGACGACCACCGGATGTCCGGCCTTCACCACCACCGTGAGGGTGATCGACCGGGTTCATGGCCACGCCGCGAACTTGCGGACGCTTACCAAGCCAGCGCTTACGGCCAGCTTTACCCAGATTGATGTTCATGTGGTC
>CAZNXP010000407.1:0-1458 GCA_964576955.1 uncultured Algimonas sp. | reverse complement strand
CCCTTTCAGCTGCGCAGCAAGAAGCGATTGCGGCTTTCGGCAATGGCGAAGTCTACCTGGAACGCTATCTTACAGGCGGGCGGCATATTGAAATACAAGTCCTTGCCGATACGCACGGAAATGTTGTGCATCTCGGCGAGCGCGATTGCTCGCTCCAACGCCGCAACCAAAAAGTTCTCGAAGAAGCGCCGTCCCCGACGCTCACGAAAAAAGAACGCGAAAGCATTGGCAAGATTGTCGCTAATGCGGTCAAGAAAATCGGCTATCGCGGCGCAGGCACGATTGAGTTTCTTTACGAAGACGGCGAGTTCTTCTTTATTGAGATGAACACGCGGCTTCAGGTTGAACATCCTGTCACGGAAGAAATCACGGGTATTGATCTCGTGCGCGAACAAATCCGCGTCGCGGCTGGGCTAGCGCTCGGCTATGAGCAAAAGGACGTTCAGTTCAAAGGCCACGCGATTGAATGCCGTATCAATGCGGAAAATCCGAAAACCTTTGCCCCTTCACCGGGCAAGGTCACGGATTTTCACGCGCCGGGTGGTATGAATACGCGCCTCGATAGCGGGCTTTACGCCGGCTATTCCGTCCCGCCGCATTATGACAGCCTCATCGGAAAACTCATCGTTTGGGGGCACACCCGCAACGGCGCGCTACTCCGCTTGCGCAGAGCGTTAGGCGAAATGGTGATTGAAGGTATTCAGACGACCAAACCCTTGCATGAGGCCCTCCTCGATGATCCTGATTTCCAAGCGGGTGAATATAATATTCACTGGCTTGAGAAGTGGTTGGAAGAGCAGGAGTAGGACTCTCTTCCTCAATTATCCCAATACCCGACCAAAACGAGAGATTCTTCCGGAAGAATGATAATTTTCACCTCATCCAAATTTTCTGATATATAGCCTAAATAGGCCTTTTGTGAGCGAATAGCAGAGATAAGGCCTGACTGTTTTTCTCTGGAACCATAGTCAGATATGACACATTTAAAGTGATATTTTATATTAAAATCACTCGAAACAGGAATCCAAAACAGCGCTTTATTACCTCTACGCTGTGTTTGCGCGAGCATTTCCAAATAACCAATTCCTTCAGTTTCCAACCGCTCTTTACTTTCAGACTTCAGAGAAAATATTGCTCCACCACAGCTGCCCCCGGGTGAACCCAAAAAATCAGTATGCCTTGCTAACGTCCTGCCCACTTTTAGTTCGCTTGGTAGAGCACCCTTCCACTCGTAATTCAGGTAACTGGAACAGCCGGCCCAAGGTATAATTATAAAAACAAAGAGACCGAATGGCACCAAACATCGCCTTAAAAAATTACGGTCGTTCATAGAAACCCTCTCTCTCCGTCACCGCAACACGTTTACGCCGCACAGCAGGTCCAGCGGCCCCTAACGCCAATACCACCTTCCGCTTTCCGCTCGCGCCCACGCGGCCTTCCCATGCCTCTGGTCCGCCC
>CAZNXP010000406.1:0-1484 GCA_964576955.1 uncultured Algimonas sp. | reverse complement strand
GGCATCTTACTCAAAGGAATTTTTTCATCATCCCAATCATTTTGCGGGTTTTATCCGTATAGGGGGGGAACATGTTTTTGCCTTGGCTAAATTTGCTTTGGATAAAGACGCCTTTCATATGAGAAAAGCTCTTAAAGCCGGCTTCCCCGTGATAGGCGCCCATGCCCGACGGTCCGACGCCGCCAAAGGGGATGTCTTCTTGCACGACATGCCAGGCCGTTTCATTGATGGAAACGCCGCCTGAAATGGACTCGCGCAGGACTTTGTCGCGTTTCTTTTTATTCTCGCCAAACCAATAAAGCGCTAGGGGCCGCTCGCCTTGCTGCACCTTTTGCAAACTATCATCCAATGTTTCAGAGGCGACCACAGGGAGGAGGGGGCCGAATATCTCTTCTTGCATAATCCGCATGTCGGGCGTTGTGTCTGTCACAATCGTCAGCGGCACGCGGCGTTCTTTCGCGAGCTGCTGTTTGTCATCATCGCCAGCCGTTCGGATTTTCGCGCCTTTATTTTCTGCGTCTTCTAATAGGTCTTGCAGCCGCGCATAATGTCCATCCGCAATGATAGCCGTATAATCATCATTGCCCGCCACAGTCGGATAGAAGGTTTCCGCCTGCTTAATCATCGCCTCTGCGAAACTGTTGATCTTAGCCTCAGGCATCAAGACGTAATCAGGCGCGACGCAAGTTTGTCCGGCGTTGAGCAATTTGCCATTGGCAATGCGCGGCACCGATAATTTCATATTCGCGCTCTCATCAATGATGACGGGAGATTTGCCGCCAAGCTCCAATGTGACAGGCACAAGATTACGGCCCGCCGCTTCGCCGACAATTCGCCCAACACTTGTCGAGCCGGTGAAGACAAGGTGATCAAAAGACAGGCTTGAGAAGGCAGAGGCCACATCTACGCCGCCTGTGGCGACGAACACATCTTCATCGGTGAAACCCTTTGCCAAAACCTCTTTTAAAAGCTGGCTCATACGCGGGGTATATTCACTGGGTTTAATCATCGCGCGGTTGCCTGCGCCGATGGCGCCGATAAGCGGCATAATGGCGAGCTGTAGCGGATAATTCCACGGACTGATAATCCCGATAACGCCAAGCGGCTGCGGGATGATGACATTTCTGGCGGGTTTAAACTGCAGAGCGATAGGGGCTTTGCGGGTTTTCATCCATTTCGGCGTATGTTTGAGCGCGTGAGAAATACCGCCTTGGATAATCAATATTTCACTGATGATGGTTTCTTCTACGGCGCGGTGCCCGAAATCATCGCTGATAGCTTTGGTAAATTCCGCTTCATGGCTAAGGATAAGCTCGCGCAAGGTTTCAAGCTTGGCCTTGCGCGAGGCCCAATCGGGATTTGGATTTTTATTAAAGGCGGCGCGCTGCGCCGCTAACACGCCTGCGAGTTCAGATGGTTGTGTCGTATTTTTTCTGCCAACTTTATCTGGATTAATGCGTACCATGGCGTGTCCTTTTTTCTGG
>CAZNXP010000405.1:0-1485 GCA_964576955.1 uncultured Algimonas sp. | reverse complement strand
AAAGCCGCGAAAGAGGCAGGAGCGCAAAGCGCCGACGCCGTTGCCACACATGGCCGCAGTCTTGGCATTGCCGTACGCGATAACGCCCTTGAAGATGTTGAAAGCAGTGAAGGACGCGATATTGGCCTGCGCGTCATGATTGGACGGCGGCAAGCCTGCGTCTCCTCATCCGATCTATCCTCTGCCAGTATTCAGGCTTTAGCGGAGCGGGCCGTCGCCATGGCAAAGCTTGCGCCAGAAGACCCTTATTGCGGGTTGCCAGAGGCAGAGCTGCTCTCTACGGCGCGCGGCGCGGCGGCGCTGGATGTTTGGGATGATAGGGAAATGAACCCGGTCCTCTTAAAATCGCGCGCCCATGAATTAGAAGCAGCAGCGCTTTCTATTGACGGCGTGGCCCAAGCCGAAGGCGCAAATGCGAGCTGGTCTACCAGCGCCTTTTCCTATGCCACAAGTCACGGATTTAAAGATGGCTGGCGGGCCTCCCGTCACGGCTTATCTGTCTCGGCCATCGCCCAAGATAAAGACGGTATGGAACGTGATTATGATTTTGAGACAACCCGCTATTTCAGCGCCCTTCCCGACCCAATGAAAATTGGCCAGAAAGCTGGCAGGCGCGCCGTTGCCAGATTAGGTGCACGCCAAATCCCCTCTGCCGCCTTGCCGATAATTTTTGATGAACGTGTCGCGGGCAGTCTTCTCTCTGCGCTGTTAGGCGCGATTTCTGGTCCTGCCATTACGCGCGGCGTGTCCTTTCTAAAAGACGATCTCGGCAAAGCTATTTTCGCGCCGCATATCCAGATTTTGGAAGATCCCTTACTCCCCCGCGGGGATGGGTCTCGGCCTTGGGACGGCGAAGGCCTCACAGTTAAAAAGCGCCATATTATTAAAGACGGAGTCCTACAGACTTGGCTGCTCAATATGTCCAGTGCGCGGCAACTCGGCCTGCCGCCGACAGGGCACGGCACGCGCGGCATAGGCTCACCGCCCGGTGTCTCTGCGACAAATACCTGGATAGCCGCAGGCGAAAAATCGCCGGAAGCCCTCATGAAGGACATCGGCGAAGGTTTCCTCATTTCGGAAATGTTCGGGCCGAGCCTGAATTCAAATACAGGCGATTATTCCGTTGGCGTCTCTGGCTTTAAAATCGAAAATGGCATGCGCGCCTTCCCCGTCTCCGAAGTGACCATTGCGGGGAATTTGCGCAATATGTATAAAAACATGATGCCCGCCAATGACCTGAAAACGGATAGCGCCACAAATGCGCCTAGCCTGCTGTGCGAAGGATTGACCCTTGCTGGATCCTAATTGCGTCCATCCCGAAGAGGACCTTGCGCTTATCCGCAAGATTGTTCTGGAGGCGGGCGCGATTGCAAAAGCGGCGTTTGACGCCAATGATTCCAAACAATGGAACAAAAACGATAGCTCTCCGGTTACGGAAGCCGACATTGCGGTAAATGACTTTCTTGCGGAAAGCTTGCAAGCCGC
>CAZNXP010000404.1:0-1486 GCA_964576955.1 uncultured Algimonas sp. | reverse complement strand
CGCCAACTCTCAGCCTTAAGAGATGTCCAATAGCGGCCAAAAGACCGCTCCATTGGAACCTCATACGCGAGAGGCCAGCAGGAATATGAGCGGCTTCCAATCTTAAATCAGAGAGCCACACGCCTTTTGTTTCGGGCAATTTACCTTGGATGAGGCCCAAGAGCTTATCTAAGGTCTGGCTCATTGCGCGGCCCCTAAAATTTGATTGCTAGCGGGCTGCGCCGCATCCGCGCTATAATGTTTCAGCTGCGTGCGCCCTAAATCAGTGAGCTTATAAATCCTGCGCGGCGGCCCCGAGAGATCTTCGCCCGTCTCCCAAACTTTATCTAGCCAAGCGCGTTCAGCCAAGCGCCCTAAAATTGGGTAGAGCGTTCCCGACGCTAAGCCTGCCCCTTTCATCAGCGCATAGCCGTGTAATCCATCTGGTGAAGCTGATAAGCATTTCAATATTTTCAATGTAGCCGCAGAGGGGCGTCTTATACGTGTCATGCTTTAACTCTACATATGTAGAGTTATCTGTCAAGACGCAAATCAATCTGCGGCTATTGCAGGCTTTCAATTGACAGACGGCTTAAGCTTCACCACCTAGAATCTTATGAGCGCCCATTACAAATCCCTCGCCCGGCGGACGAACCCAGAGAGCCTTGCCCTCTTCCCGTTAAACGGAACGGTTTTGCTTCCAGGATGTGACTTGCCATTGAATATTTTTGAGCCGCGCTATCTGAACATGGTTGATGATGCCCTACGCAGCGACCGCTTAATCGGCATGGTCCAATCCCGCGCAGATAAGCTTGTCAAAGTCGGCGGAATGGGACGGATTTCGCAATTTTCCGAAACAGACGACGGACGATATTTGATTGTCTTAAAAGGCTTGAAACGATTTCATTTAGGCAGCGAGTTAGAGGTCACCACGCCCTACCGACAAGCCAATATAAGTTTTGACGGCTTTGAAGCGGACGCGGACACACATGATGCGCGGCAAACCAGTGAAGCGCTCTCAGAAACGGGACGTTCGGACCGCGCCGCTTTGACCGTCGCCATGAAGGCCTTAGCCAAAGCTGTTGGGGTTCAAGTGGATTGGAAATCTTTGAAGGAAATCCCCTTACCGCTGCTCATTAATCAGGCCGCCATGATTTCCCCATTTGAACCGCAGGACAAACAAAGCCTCATGGAAGCCGTGAGTAGCGACGAGCGCCGCCGCCTTCTCATTGGGCTCATGCATCTCTATGCAGGACAACTCGGCGGCCAAACTGGAGACCAAGCCACACAATGACAAAATCTTCTTCAAAACAAGACGTTCCTAAAATGGATCCAAAAATGCTCAGCGCCCTTGTTTGCCCCAAAACTCGCGGACCCTTAGTCCATGACACCAAAACGAATGAGCTAATCTCGAAAAAGGCGAAGCTGGCCTATCCTATTCGAAACGGCGTTCCCATTATGCTAACCCATGAGGCCCGCACATTATGAGCAATTTGACCCAAGCCGA
>CAZNXP010000403.1:0-1491 GCA_964576955.1 uncultured Algimonas sp. | reverse complement strand
ATCGTCTCATAGATTTTAACAACCGCCTCATGGGTCATTTCGCGCGCGTTGTTCATGAGGAGACGGTCTTTTGTCATGGCGTCATCTGCCATCATCACAATGGCGCTTCCGGGGATATTCACCTCTGTCAGGGTTTGGGGGACGCGAGTTGCCTCTTTGATGCGCAGCATCTCATCGACCAGCGCAGAGCCGCTTTGTCCGACACCAAGATCGCTTGCGATTTCGCCGTACCAATGATCGGCTTTGGGCTGATTATATTTCATGACTTCCGTCAGCACGAGCGCATTGGATAGGCCGTGCGGGACATGGAAGAACCCGCCGAGCGGATAGGCGAGCGCATGCACCGCCGCGCAAGGCGCGTTGGAGAAGGACTGTCCCGCCAGCATTGCACCCATCAACATTTCATTGCGCGCGCCGACATTGGTAGGCTCGTTCACCGCCTCCACAATATTGTTTCGTAGTTTGCGCAATGCTGTCAGAGCCAGCGCGTCGGAGATCGGGTTTTTGAGACGGATAGAGGTATAGGCCTCAATCGCATGGACCATCGCATCTATGCCTGTGCTCGCCGTGATGGAAGCAGGCAAGCCGAGCGTGAGCTCGGCATCGAGCAGAACGCGGTTGGCATAGAGGCTATCGGCGACGATGCCTTTTTTAGTTGTTTTACCCGTTGTGAGAATGGCGACATTGGTGACCTCGCTGCCTGTGCCCGATGTTGTCGGGATGAGAAGCAGTGGAAGCTTTGGTCCCTTGGCATTGCCGACGCCATACATGGTCTCGAGCGGTTGGTCGCAACCCGCAAGATGCGCCGCGACTTTGGCCGTATCCATGGGTGATCCGCCGCCAAATCCTATGACGAGCCCTGCACCGAAACGGCGAATGCCGTCGGCGATTTCGAGGACGATGCTATCGGGCGGGTCGGCCACGACTTGGTCGAAAACTTGCACATCAAACCCTGCGCTTTTAAGAGCGTCAATACCAGGGTCCATCAAGCCTAAATCGCGTACGCCTTTATCCGTGACAATGGCGACGCGTTTATTGGGAGATAGGCCCTCCGTGAACATGTCTAGCTTGGCCGCCCCGCCGGGCGCGATACGAATGTCGGATACGGTTTTGAATGTGTGCATAGGGGGAGGAGGTTAATTGAAATGGAAACGCTCGTCACCTGTTGTTTGTGGAGAAGCCGACCTGCGGATGATTTTAAGTGCTCGCGCAGTACCCGCTTAAGTCATTACTTCACCATTAGTGATATGCTGAACATGTTGCGAAATCTTTGCAGAGGCATGATTGCGCATTTCGTAATATTTCACGCTGCGTCTCTAAGGCTTGTATTTGTTTGTCTATCGAATTTTCTTTCGTTTGTGCGGCCTTAATTACAGCGGATTTAAAGGAAACTGATTTATCGCTCTTTCTAATAATTCGTTTGCAAACGCTACCCCTCCATCGTCAAAATAACTTTCCCCATGGCTTTGCGGCTGGTGAGTTCATCGAAAG
>CAZNXP010000402.1:0-1493 GCA_964576955.1 uncultured Algimonas sp. | reverse complement strand
TTAGCTTGATTGAGCGCTATAATTGGGGCGTTAAAGCGCTGCAGCTTGGCGGCATCATCATTGCGCTTGTCGGGCTTGCCGTATTAATCGCAGGATAAGCTTATAGCTCAGCCAGTTAACTTTTCTATCGGACAATCCGAAAGCCAATATGGGAGGTTCCAAATATCAAGTCCTGCCCTTGCCGAGCTGCGGGGCGGTAGCGATAGCAATAAGATTTATTACACAGAAATGAGCCGCCCTTGATAACGCCTACAGGGACATTCCCTTGGGCAGGGTCATAGCCATTGGGATGACGCTTCTCCGCCTCGCCCGCCGCGTGGCTGGCATAATAGCTCGAAGACGTCCATTCCCATGCATTGCCAATCATATCGTAAAGGCCAAATCCATTGGGCGGAAAAGACCCCGCTGGCGAAAGGCCGACATAGCCATCTTCTGCCGAATTTATGACGGGGAAGACACCCTGCCATGTATTAGCTTGATCTTCGAGCGCGAGTGCCTCAGCCTCATCCCAGCTTAAAAGCTTTCCGTTCAGCCCGCCCCGCGCGGCATATTCCCATTCAGCTTCAGTCGGCAGGCGCCCGCCCGCCCATTTTGCATAAGCTGCGGCGTCTTGGCGGGTCAGATGCACGGCGGGGTCTGCGCCGTTAGACGCCTCGCCATCAGGTCCAAAAGGCGTTCTCCAATTCGCCCCATCAACTAATTTCCACCAATTCATTCCGCGCGGTGCAGATTTAGGCGGAACGAAGACAGCAGAGCTCGGTGCCATATCAACGCCGGGCCCGCCGGCCTCCTTGGCGCTCCAGCCCCGCTCAGCCCGCGTTTTATAATTTGTGGCTTTCACAAAGCGCGCATATTCCGATGTGGTGATTTCATGCGACCAAATTTCAAAGGGCTCGACACAGAGCTTTGTAACAGGCCCTTCCTCGCGGTAAATCCGTGTCTCGCCCATATCAAAACAGCCGCCCTCTAGGTTTACCCATTTTGCGGGATTAATCTCAGAGGTTCCAATCAAAGTTTTCTCAGCCTGGCACGCGCCCAAAGCTAGAGCCGAAGTGATGATTGAAAAGACAGTTCCGAGGCGCATCTTATTATCCATAAAGTCAGTATTCCACTTGGTTTTTCACGACCCCGTTCACCGAACGAAAAAGCTCTATATCTTTATCCCAGAACCCGCTGACCTCTATATTAATCGCAATCGCCCGCTCTTCAATGTTGAGAAAATACCAGCCGAAATAACCATCAAAAGGCGCAGTGAGGCTCCCATGCCCTGAAGGCTGCTCACCTTTGATAAAGCTCTGAGCAAAGCCTTGAGAGAATTTCGTATTGGCCGTGGGCGGGTGACCGTGAAAATCAAAATACACGCCTTTATTTGGCGTTTCCCCTTCGACCTCCCATGAGAAGACAATCGTCTCCCCTTTTTTCATAATGAGCTTATGTTCAAGCTCGCCTATATCTTCAAGGTCAATACGGATGGTTTGAGTTTTGAAGGGTTT
>CAZNXP010000401.1:0-1493 GCA_964576955.1 uncultured Algimonas sp. | reverse complement strand
AAAATCGAATTTGCAGTACGCTTACTCATAAATATTCCTCAGTACAGGCAAAGCCTATATAATTGTTATGCGGGACTTGTGTATCACCTAGCAGTCTTGTAAGCAACATTGGAAAATGGAATCTGCGCCTAAACGGTAAAGGAATGTTCACATGAAACTTGCGAGATTGCAAATCGCCGGAAAAGAAATCATTGCCCTAAAAACCGATAAAGGCGTTTATGATATTTCAAACATACGGGATTTCAATGGGTCCGACATCATTGAATTTCTGAATGCACCAAACGCACATTTAGATAGCTTAGAGGCAGACGTTTTAAAGGCATCAGATGCAAGAGAAATCAATTTAAGCTCAGCCAAATTTTTACCGCCAATTGCACGTCCCGGTAAGATTATTTGCCTTGGTCTTAATTATGTAAAGCATGCAGCTGAAGGCGGCTTTACCCCTCCTGATTATCCAGTGGTATTTTTTCGAGGACCAACTTCGCTAACGCCGCATAATGGCCCCATCAAAATCCCCGCAAATTCTGACAAGCTGGATTATGAAGGTGAAATGGCCGTCATCATTGGTAAATCTGCCTATTGCGTTTCCGAAGATGAAGCTCTGAATCACGTTGCCGGATATTCGATGTTCAATGATGGTACAATCCGTGATTATCAAAAAAGAACACATCAATGGACAATCGGGAAAAACTTTGATTCAACTGGCGGATTTGGGCCCTTTATGGTTACACCTGATGAATTACCGGCTGGTGCCAAAGGTCTTCAGATCACCACAAAACTCAATGGCAAAGTCATGCAGAATGCGACGACAGCAGATATGATTTTTTCCGTTGCTAAAACCATTAAACTCATGAGCGAATGTCTTACTTTAGAGCCAGGCGATGTGATTGTCAGCGGAACACCTGAAGGCGTTGGTTATGCGCGCAAACCACCTGTCTTCATGAAAAGCGGCGATGAAATCACCGTGGAAATCGAAAAAATTGGCAAATTAGTTAACAATATAGAACCGATGTCATAAGGCATTGATGGTAATTAATTTAATCCGTGAAACTGAATTACATCGAAAAAATAAACTAGACGGGAGGACATTATGAAAATGACGCTTAGAGCCCTACACCGTTGGCTTGGACTCGTTTCAGCCATTCTGTTTATGGGAATTGCTGTAACCGCATTGGGTTTACAAGTTGATTTATGGCTTACGGGTAAGCCGCCCCCCGGAGCGGTGAAAAAAAATGCACCGCCTCCCCCACCCATTCCAAGTGAGGCCCTCATACAAGAATATGCAAAAAATGCAGTCATTGCGGCGCGTAGCGATAGCTCGCTCACAGCCGCAAAGACCCTGACGATTAACTTCGGCCCGAAACCGACCGCCAACTTTGAACGTAAAGGCAGAAAAATTGATGTAACAACAGGTCAATTTTTACCACCGCCACCCAAAAAAATAGATTGGCATTATGTATTGCAAGACATTCACGCAGGATATTTCCTTGGAA
>CAZNXP010000400.1:0-1500 GCA_964576955.1 uncultured Algimonas sp. | reverse complement strand
CATTTATGCGGTCCTGACCCAAGACATCGAAAATAGCTTGCGCATGGGCCCAATGCTCCATTTGCCGCGCGATGATAGAGGAGCGAACAGACATATCTGGCCCCGCCCATTTTACGCGGCGGTCTGGGTCTGCGGCGTGAAATCTCTCGGCCATCGCTGGAAAATAAGCGGACCAAGCGTCAAAAATCTCGGCATCCGATTGGCCTTCAAAATAAGCCGTTTGGAATTCGGAATGGCTTTTACCTGCGCCGAGTTGGGCCATGGCGCCCCCAATAAAATCAGCAAAAGCGGAGGGGTCATTCAAAGATAAATCTGCGCCAATATTCCAAAGATGTAAGTGAGCTATGATATCGCCAATCGTCCAGGATTTGAATTGGGTTACGCGGGCAAAAATTGTTTCATCTTGCGCTTTTAAGAGGGTGTGGATTTGCTCACATTCTGCCTTAAAATCTAGCGCCTCTGGCGTCATGGGATGGCATCCTTCACAATTGCGGTTTGAGCTCATTCGCGCCTTGACACGCGCGCGTGACGAATTAGTAATTTTAGCAAGTTGAATAGGCTTCAGCCATTGCAAGTCAAGGCAAGGCAGACGCCAATGTATTCGCGGGGAGAGCGAAGACATGGCACCGGAGCTGGTAGACCATAAAAATTTGGATACCAGTTCTGATGCTATGTCATCTTCCGCCCCCGTCTTATGACGAAGCGTTCCGAAGCAAGCGAACCCGTAAATGATCTCTGTTGAAGATTTTGCCAAAGACGCCGAAAAATGGTTTTCGGAACACACGCCCCGTAATACCGATTTTATGTTGCCGCTCACCTTTATGGAGGTTGGAACAGATCAGCAATTTACGTTTCTCCGAGACTGGCAAAGGCAAGTTTATGAAGCCGGATTCCTCGGCGCGGCTTGGCCCTCCGAATATGGCGGCGGCGGGTTAACGGACGCGCATCAATCTGCCGCGACGAAAATAATGCGCAGGCATAATGCACCGATTATGATGAATGCGATTGGGCTGTCTTGGGCGGGTCCGCTTATCTTGGATATGGGCTCTGAGGCGCATAAGAAAAAATATATTAAAGGCATCTTATCGGCAGAAGATATTTGGTGTCAGGGATTTTCAGAGCCTGACCATGGGTCCGACCTCGGCAATGCGCAATTGCGCGCTGTTCGAGAGGGAGATGAGTATATCCTCAAGGGGTCCAAAATTTGGACGACCCTCGGGCATTACGGTAAATATATGATCCTGCTGGCGCGCACGAATTTTGATGCGCCAAATAAATATGCGGGACTGTCTTTCCTTCTCACCCCTATGGATGTGCCGGGTATCAGCACAACGAAAATTCGAAAACTCACAGGTGAACATGGCTTTACGCAAACGTTTTTTGAAGACGCGCGCGTGCCGGCCGATGGCTTGATGGGCGCTGAAGGCATGGGCTGGAAAATCGCCATGCAAACCTTGGAATATGAACGCGGCGCGCGCGGCGGACAGGCCGGCGGATATT
>CAZNXP010000399.1:0-1508 GCA_964576955.1 uncultured Algimonas sp. | reverse complement strand
GAGCATAAGAATACGCATAGTATCACCCTATATGTTCCGGATTGGCACAATTGCCGACATGTTCCGGTGTCTTGGAGGGTAGCTTTGCAAATGCGGGGCCAGAACGCCCACGGCATGTTAAAAACACACCATTCTCATTCCCACACTAAAGGCATCACCTAGTACCCAGATTTTCGTTAATTGAGAGATGCACCGAAGTTTTCTTCGTCTCCATCGCTCAACATTCTGGGACAGTCTTACCGTATTAAGTTTATCGTGAGATGAAAATCTGTGGTTAAAAAAAAATGAATTTACTGGCCTCCGCTTGCAAAGTTCTAGACCAGGGAGCTTGATTTCAGGCAATAAAAAACCCGGCCTCAAGGACCGGGTTTGAAAAACTCTATATCGTTATCACCTTAGAATGCGACACGCCCGCGAAGGTTAAGCGGAATTGAGAAACGATCATCATTGTTCACGATATCGCCCTTCAAGCCATCACGCCAACGAATACCCGTTTCAACTCCAATCGCTGAACGCGGTCCTACGGCTAATTCCGCACCGATGATACCGGCTGCTGTTGGACGCCATCCACTATCGATAAATTCTGACGTTGGAGAGAAGACCTCACCTGTGTCTACGAAGTTTTGCGTAATATCTACATCATTATTATATGTGAAACCACCCGTTGCGCCGACATATGGGCGTAAGCCGAAACCATTTCCGACATATTGACGCACACCAGCCTCAAGCGTGAATTGTTCTAAATCTGTAAAACTCGCTTCAAGGTCGCGGTCAACAGCCCCAATATCAGGCGTGAAGTTCGCCAAATCTGGTGGTGTTGTGGTAAATGTACCAGATTGGAATGACCCGGCATCTACAGTGCGGCCATTTTTGTCAGAATATGAACCCTGCGCAATCAATGTTGTATTGCGCGAGACATCATATGTGGCTGCTCCGCCAATTGTATATCCGTCAGAGAAAGCATCATCAAAGTCGACATCGTCAAATTCGCCGGCAATACCTGGGCTTGCGCCGCCATTACCTGGATCGGATGGACTACGCTCTCTGCCGTTAAAGGCTACGCCATCAATATCAAATTCTGTGCCGCCGAAAACTTCGAAGCCAAAGGGCAATGCCGCTCCAACACCGCGAAGCTGAGGTACACCAAATGGTGCCGCGAAAGGCTGCGGAACAAAAATTGGGGCGCCAACAACATTTTGTACAGCTGCACCATTTACGAATTGACCATTTGCGAATTGAGTTCCGACAACATTTCCGCCGAAAGCTGTATTGCCAGCAAATCCGCCGCCAATGCCTTGAGCCGCTAGGCCTGGGCTAATAACAGCGCCCTGTCCAAAGCCTGCTTGTCCAAATCCAGCGTCGCCAGCTCCAAATCCAGATTGGCCAAAGCCAGCCTGTCCAACTCCGGCTTGGCCGAAGCCGCCTGGTCCGAAACCAGCACCGCCAGCTCCAAAGCCTGCCTGGCCAAATCCGGCTTGACCAAAGCCAGCCTGTCCAAATCCAGCACC
>CAZNXP010000398.1:0-1517 GCA_964576955.1 uncultured Algimonas sp. | reverse complement strand
ATGGACCTACGCGCCGCAGGGCTCGCGACCCATGTGCCTGCCGACGGGCGTATCGCCAGCGGCGCAGTGGATTGGTTCATCGCTGGCAATCCGCGCACGATAGAATGCGGGGCGATGATTGGCGTACATAGTTGGGGCAGTAAAACGGGCGAGCGCGGCGATAAGACCTTTTATGACGGACAGCTGCGAACCCAGCGCTATTTCCTCAGTCGTATGGATGTGGACCCCGATTTTTATGAGTTCACCCGCAGCGCGGCTGGTCCCGATGATATTTACTGGCTCACCGTTGAAGACATGCTGCGCTACCGCCTCATAACGAAAGATCCTGGCTGCGAGCCGTCCTAAGTCGGTTATGGAAGTTTCCGAATATCAAGTATGGATTTGAGGCCGTAATTTTTCAACACACGTTTGCGCCGCTTTCTTTGCGACTCTTCAGGTTTTTCCGACCTGAAGATATTAGAAATGTATCTCAGGATACGGGCGAGAATAAAGACAGCGCTCAGGAAAATAATGAGCGCGATATGTAAATGCTCGGTGGTGTGCTCAGCCTTTTCCAAGAGTAAGGCAAACGGCTCCAATATGATAGCTTCGAGATGTCTTGCGAATATAACCACAAGCCCAATCATGAGTATAAAAATCAGATAACCCGTCTTTGAACGGTGATAACCTAAATACACCACAAATAAGACAAGCAGGCCCAACGCCCCCCAAATTGATAGGAATTCCATCGCAATTCTCCTACGCCGCATGTTCATTCTATACTGAACAGCTAAAATTTGCGTAAAAATTCCTACAATTTGAATTTGAACTAAATTTTCAGCAAATTTTGGGTTTTCTCCCAAAAGAACCTATCAAAGTCCGATAAGACGCCTATCAAAATTGCGCTCTAGTCTTTCGCCGCCAGAGTGCCTATATGGCTCTCATGACAAAACCGACGCTCAAACCTGTTCCAACCGAACCCCGTCCCTCGAAAGAGGAAGCCATGCAGGCCGTGCGGACTTTAATCGCGTGGGCAGGCGATAATCCTGACCGCGAAGGCCTCCGTGATACGCCTAAACGCGTCGTGAACGCCTATAAGGAATGGTTCCGCGGCTATGACCAAGACCCGAAAGACGTCCTCTCCCGCGTCTTTGAAGATGTATCGGGCTATGATGACATGGTTATCCTGCGCGAAATCGACGTCGAGTCGCATTGCGAACATCATATGGCGCCCTTCCTTGGCAAGGCTTGGGTGGCTTATCTGCCGACAGAAAAGGTTGTCGGCATATCCAAACTCGTCAAAGTCGTCGAGATTTTCGCCAAACGCCTACAAACGCAAGAAACTATGACGGCGCAAATCGCCGACGCCATTGAAGAGGCGCTAAAGCCTCGCGGCTGTGCTGTGATAATTGACGCCGTTCACCAATGTATGAGTACGCGCGGCGTTCATCACCCCGATGTCTCCACCATCACAACGCAGTTCACAGGCGAGTTCAAAACCAACCCTGCCCTACAAGACCGTTTCTTACGCGTGATTG
>CAZNXP010000397.1:0-1539 GCA_964576955.1 uncultured Algimonas sp. | reverse complement strand
TATGCTCTTGCAGATTATGGCCCTCACCCGGGATATATGAGAGAACCTCAAATCCGTTTGTGAGACGAACTTTGGCCACTTTACGAAGGGCTGAGTTCGGTTTCTTTGGCGTCGTTGTATATACGCGCGTACAGACGCCGCGTTTTTGTGGACACGCTTCAAGCGCTGGAACTTTATTCCGGCGGCGCTTATCTTTCCGGGGTTTCCGGATAAGTTGTTGAATAGTTGGCATCTAAGGTCCTGCACAAATACGCAAACAACCCATCTCTGCGAGACATCATTGTCCGCAGGGCCGGCTATTCGCTACAAAACCACCTTTACTCGCGAAGCGAGTCATAATGGCTTCAATTTTATTTCTTAATCTTCGTCTCTGACAAGGTTTCTAGAGTGACCTCCAGACGACATGCCTATCAACGAGCGCGCCTATAGGATGGGATTCGGGCTTCGTCAACCGCAGTCCTCATGATTTTCTCGTTCAGTTTCTGGCTGCCTGAATGACGGTCTTATAACTTGCGAGAGGCACATCGGCCCGCCATAGGGTATTTATGCCTATAGCCCGTCTCGACCGCAGTTTATTTAGCCTCTCTGGAGAGGGCGTAGAAGATTGGCTCGCTGGCCTCATTACAAATGATTTGTCTGGCGACGTTACCTTTGCCGCGCTTTTGACCCCGCAAGGTAAGATTATCGCCGATTTCTTTATATATAGGTGGTTTGACGGGTTGCTACTGGACACGCCGACGAAATTTGCGGCGAGCCTCCATAAGCGCCTGCGCATGTACCGCTTGCGCGCGCCCATTGAAATTGAAGCAACAGATTTAAGCGTACATGCCGTGTGGGATGACGGGCCCGCAGGCGGATTTCAAGACCCGCGCCACGTCTCACTCGGACGGCGAATTGTTTCAACGCGGAGCTTTAAACCAACGGGGGATTATAATGCCCACCGCCTCAGCCTCGGCGTTCCTGAGAGCCAATGGGATTTTGAAACGCAGGAAGTCTTTCCCGCCGACGCCAATATGGACCTGCTAAACGGCGTCAACTTCTCAAAAGGCTGTTTCGTTGGCCAAGAAGTTGTCAGCCGTATGAAACGTATGACGACGGTCAAGAAACGGATGCGGGGTATCCTCTTTGACGGGGACGCGGCAGCTGGCGACCGCATCCTATCCGGCGAAAGGGTGATTGGAGATGTGCTCAGCGTACACGGTAAAATGGGCATGGCGATGATGCGCCTCGACCGCCTAAGAGATGCGGAACATCGCCTGACGTTAAATGGAGACACGGTCACGGTCATGAACGCCGTGGACGGATCGGATCACTAATTTCGTTCCCCTATCATCATCACAAGGCTTGTTCTTGTGATCCACAAGTAACGTTACAAGTGGATTGCAAGAACAGGTCTTGCAATGACGGAGCTAGAAGCCAAAATAGACTCATGACCAATCCTGTAACCATCCGCCGCAATGACCCAACTGCCCTGCCTCGCTTTGCTGCGCTGAATGCCGAATGGATTAAGGAGCTGCATTACCTCGAAGAAAGCGACAA
>CAZNXP010000396.1:0-1541 GCA_964576955.1 uncultured Algimonas sp. | reverse complement strand
GCGACAACGTCATGTCCCTTTGCAGCTAAGTCCATAGACGTCGGCCAACCAAGATATCCGTCCGCACCCAAAATCAAAATACGCATATTATTAGTCCTATAAGGGAGGTCGTATTGCACGACCGCAATTGAGTAATCTTAAGCTAGATTTGCCTTCTTCAAGAGAGCAATTCCATCTTTGATTGATAATTTTTTCTCTTTCGAGCTGTCATAAACTCTGTTGACGAGCTTTCCTCTTTCTCGATAGTCCGAATAATCAAATAACGTTTCATGGGGACCGTCACCAGGAAGCACGACGAAGAAATCATTGATTTCATATGTACGAGGAACTTCTTCGCTTGTCGTCAATTCTTCGAATAATTTTTCTCCTGGGCGAACACCAATATTTTCAATTTTGATATCAGATTTCTTACGCCCAGCTTTCTTGGCGAATGATTCTACCATCATAACAGCAAAATCTGCGATATTGAAAATGGGCATTTTCGTAACGAAAATTTCTCCGCCTTTGAAAAGTGCCAAGGATTCGACCACGAGTTCAGCCGCCTCTCTCTGGGTCATCATAAATCTCGTCATATCATCACTTGTCAGTGTGATATTTTGACCGTTCATTATTTGCTTATGAAAAATTGGATAAACAGAGCCGCGTGACCCCAAAACATTACCAAATCTCGTGCTTGCAAAGACTGTACCCGCAACGCTTTTTGTTAGGTTAGCTGCCGTAATTAGCCGCTCGCCCATAAGCTTCGAAATACCCATCACATTTGTAGGGTTCACCGCTTTATCAGAACTCGTAAAGAGAACCTTTTTAACGTTAGCAGCAAATGCAGCATTGATCACGGATTGGGTTCCAACAATGTTATTTCGCACGGCACTCTGTGGTTCGTGCTCACACAAAGGTACATGCTTAAACGCGGCGGCGTGTAAAACGTAATCCACACCTGCGAAGGCGCGAGTCAAACCGCTTTGATCGGTGATATCCATAAGCCGAGGCGTTATTCGCCCATCGCTTTTATACTCAATATCTTGCTCGTGCAGCGCACTTTCGTTATTATCAATAACAACGATTTCTTTGACGGGTAGCTCAGTTAAAAATGAAACTAACGATTTGCCAACGGACCCTACTGATCCTGTGATGGCAACAACTTTGCCATCAAAATATTTACTCAAGTCCATCTCATTGCTTCCCCGTACGAAATCATAAGCAGTTCTATCATGACTAGATTGTTAACCACAAGAGGGATTTTCATTTAAAACTCAGGCTAATTGCTTCTATTTATTGATTTTTATTGGGTATTATTGAGTCCTTTGATGGGATATTGCACGCCAGTCTGACAAGATACAGTACATGAGCGTGAAAATTGACCGATATACCCCGAAATGTTGTGATTATCACTCAGGATACCGATAGCAAAATCCTGACCAAAACCTCTAAATTTTGTCTCGACGTCGCGTTTCATCGAGATGGATATGTTGATGAAATATGGGTGCTCAGTCCCGGATATAAACCTATCGAAACGGACAACGCTCAATTCGCACGATGGG
>CAZNXP010000395.1:0-1544 GCA_964576955.1 uncultured Algimonas sp. | reverse complement strand
CCAAGATAATATGTCATTCAATACATTGAATGATAATTTTAAAATTACCGAGAAAATTCAAGGCGGGCTGGGTACTTTCGCAGCGACCGTCCAAGGCGTATTGTCAGAGTTCTTTTTGATCGCATTATATGTTGTATTCCTCTTTGCCGCGCAGTCGAGTTTCCCCAAAAAAATGGATGATCTTTTTCCGCATGAAACCCGCCGTGCCCAAGCGACAAAGGTTGGTGAGCGTATCCGTAGCTCGATTGAAAAATATCTATCTGTTCAAACGATTATCTCTCTTATGCAGACGGTTATTTCTTATGTTGGTATGACCGCCCTTGGTCTCGATAACGCGCTGTTCTGGGCGCTTGTTATCTTTGTACTCAATTATATCCCGATTGTTGGCGGCCTCTTCGCAGTCTTGTTTCCAGTCCTTTTTGCCGTTGTTCAATTTGAAAGCGTTGGCCGCATCCTTGGGCTCGCGGTTATTCTCTTTGGCGCGCAAACGGTTATTGGAAATACAGTTCAGCCAAAGATGATGGGCGATAGTATGAACCTCTCGGCGTTGGTTGTGATTTTGGCCCTCTCTGTTTGGGGCGCGCTCTGGGGCGGTGTAGGGGCCTTCTTATCTGCGCCGCTGACAGTGATTATCATGATCATATTGGCGCAGTTTGAAACAACGCGCTGGATTGCTGTTTTATTGTCGGCGGATGGTAATCCAGATATGGACGGGGATGGAGAGCCTGACCCGGCGCCTCTTCCCAGTTTGTCCAGTTTATAATCTGTTCACTACACTGTGATGAAAATCACCACACTGTGATATGAATGTTGGGTGCGCGTTCATATTTGCTGACCTATAAGATAGCCATGAAACATCTCTTTCTCCCACTAGCGACGCTTCTTTTCGCCTCAGTCTCTACTGCCGCTCTGGCAGGGGATACAGTTGCGAATCCGACTCATGTTGTCGAGCTTTTCACCTCACAAGGCTGCTCATCTTGCCCGCCTGCAAATAGGTTCATTACGAAGCTCTCTGCTAATCCCGATACGCTCGTTCTGACCTACGGGGTCACCTATTGGGATTATTTGGGCTGGAAAGACACATTTGGAAATCCTGAATTTACCCAACGTCAGCGCGATTATCGTGATGCCTTTGGCGCGTCCAATATATATACGCCGCAAATTATCCTAGGTGGCTCAGCGCATAGTCCGCGATATTCCAAAAGCGATGTGGTTGATATGGGTTTGCCAGAGAACGACATGGACATGTCATTGACACGGGACGGAGATATCCTGACCGTAAAGGCAAATACCGCGAAAGACGTCATTGTTGATTTGGTCTCTTATGTTCCGGGCGAACAAAGCGTGGATGTTAAGCGCGGCGAGAATGGCGGTCGAACCCTGCGCGTGACAAATGTTGTTATGGATGTTCAGACCCTAGATTGGGACGGTGAAACCGCGTCGATCGAAATGCCTCAATCTGAAAATATGCAATATGCGGTTTTGATGCACGACCGCACTAACGCCAAAATATTAGATGCGGCTGTCATAAATTAAGCTCTAAG
>CAZNXP010000394.1:0-1562 GCA_964576955.1 uncultured Algimonas sp. | reverse complement strand
ACGAAAATCGCAAGTTGGAAAACTAAGGGGGAAACGGCGCTAGCGCCCGCCATGATGAGAACCGCTGACATTATTTGAGCCTCTCGTGAATAACTTCGCCGTCTCTCGTGAGTGCGCAGCCTTGAATGATTTCGTCGTCCCAATCCGGCGCATAGGCGCCGTCTTCCGCAGTGACGAGCGGTAAGAAATTTTTGATATTACGGGCGAACATATTGGACGCATCCGCCGCCATGCGCGACGGCCAGTTTAAATGCCCAACAATGTGCACGCCGTTTTTTGTTGTGACAATCTCGCCGGGCTTTGCGCCTTCGACATTTCCGCCGCGCTCGACAGCTAAATCGACGAGGACTGAGCCCGGACGCATGGTGTCCAGCATGGCTTTGGTCACAAGGACGGGCGCTTTGCGGCCCGGGATGAGCGCCGTTGTGATAACAATATCTTGCTTGGCAATATGTGTGGCAGTGAGCTCGGCTTGCAAGGCTTGATATTCCGCGCTCATTTGCTTGGCATAACCACCCGCCGTTTCAGCGGCTTTAAATTCTTCATTTTCAACGGCGATGAATTTCGCGCCGAGTGACGCCACTTGTTCCTTGGTTGCGGGGCGAACGTCAGTAGCTGTTGTGACAGCCCCTAAGCGGCGCGCTGTCGCAATCGCCTGAAGGCCCGCAACACCGACGCCCATAATAAAGACTTTAGCAGGCGCAATCGTGCCCGCCGCTGTCATCATCATTGGGAAAGCGCGGCCATATATGCCGCCCGCTTCGACAACGCTTCGGTAACCAGACAGATTAGATTGAGAGGATAAGACATCCATCGCCTGCGCGCGCGAAATTCGCGGAATATAATCCAGCGCATAAGCGGTCACGCCCGCTTTCGCGCAAGCCGCCGCATATTTGGGATTATCTGTTGGCGAAAGAACGCCCGTAATGCCTGCGTTTTTTTTCATCCCAGCGACCAGCTTCTCCGTTCCGCCCGTGACAGAAAGGACTAAATCCGCAGATTTTACCGCCGCTGCATTTGTCGCCGAAATAGAGGCGCCTGCCTCTTTATAAAGCGTATCGGAAAAATCAGCCCTCGCGCCCGCGTCCTTAACAAGCGTGACCTCATGGCCCGCTTTGACATAACCCGCGACGGTATCAGGCGTAGCTGCAACGCGGGCTTCCGCGCCGCCCTTCTTCTGCAAGGCCACATCATTCAGAACAGTAAGTTTCACGGGGTATAGCCTTTATTTCTTCGGGAGACTTACGCGGTTAGCGACAATATTATAGACGCTATCGCTGTCACAATCGACAAGCCGACCAGCCCCACATACCAAGCGCCTTTGAATTTAAAGACGAGGCCCAAAATAATTCCTAAAATGAACGTCGCAATCAAAGCCGGAAACCAATGCATGCCAACAGCAAATACAAGGGTAGGCATGATAACGACTAAGGCGATCAAACATCCGCCATATTTCGTTACATCCATGAACCCTGTGAACGTGCCAGATTGCGCGTCGACCTCCATCGTGCCGTGCGTATAATCAGAATGTCCGCCTGCCATTTTTTACCCAATCTTGTAAA
>CAZNXP010000393.1:0-1567 GCA_964576955.1 uncultured Algimonas sp. | reverse complement strand
CGCTTTAGTTCCCAGCGTAAAATATTTTTCCTTTCGGTACTCCCTCGCGGGTGCTGACCCTACGGACGGTCCACTTTAACGGGCGAGTCTGCCGCTGAGTTGAAACCTAATTTTCAACGCGGCAGGCGGCGATGACGCCTGTCTTATTCACGCCTGACATGAAAGGTCCGTTATGGGACGCACATCTATTTATTCTAAAACTAACCCCCAGACAGGAGCCACGGCACAGGTCTTAGGTCCGTACTCGAAAAAAGGGGCGCGGCAGGCAAGCTTAGCCGATCAAATTATGGAAACTAAACTTCGCAGTGAGCAGGCGAAGCTCAGCTTGCTTGAGGCGAAATTGCCGGATGAGAGCCCGCCGAAATATACGCGCTATGTTGATATGCCCCCGCCGACGCCGGAAGATGAAGCGGAATTCGAGGCGAGGTTTGCCGAATTATTGGACAATGTCTTCGCCGAACCTGTCGGGCCGGAAGAGGGGCAGACCGTACAAGATTGGCTGCGAGAGCAGGGGGCCGTTATCCCCGATACACCGGAATGGCAGGTGCCGCTTTATTTAGAGCAATGGGTTCAAACTTAATAAGAGCGCAATAAAAAAGCCGCCCCGTGTGAAATATACAGAGCGGCTTTTGATTTGAGTTTAAGCGCTGACTAGCACTTGTAGTACATGTCAAATTCGACCGGATGCGGGTGCATGGCGAGGCGGTGCACTTCTTCCATTTTCAGGTCGATATAGGCGTCGATTTGATCATCATCGAACACGCCGCCTGCTTTGAGGAAGTCGCGGTCACCGTCGAGGCTCTCAAGCGCTTCGCGAAGGGAGCCACAGACTTGCGGGATTTCTTTCGCTTCTTCAGGCGATAATTCATACAGGTCCATATCCATGGGATCGCCCGGGTGAATTTTGTTTTTGATACCGTCAAGGCCAGCCATGAGAAGGGCCGTATAGGTGAGGTAAGGGTTACCCGCTGGATCTGGGTAACGTACTTCAAGGCGCTTACCATTGCGGGACGCTGTCCACGGAATACGGATAGAAGCAGAGCGGTTACGGCTAGAATAGGCGAGCATAACAGGGGCTTCGAAACCCGGGACCAAACGCTTATAAGAGTTGGTGGAGGCATTTGAGAACGCGTTGATAGCTTTGGAGTGCTTGATGATACCGCCAATATAGTGGAGGCATTTTTCTGACAGACCCGCATATTCGTCGCCTGCAAAGAGAGGCTTCTTATCTTTCCAGATAGACATGTGAACATGCATGCCGGTTCCGTTGTCGTTCCACATGGGCTTTGGCATGAAGGTCGCTGTTTTGCCGTAGGCGTGTGCAACATTATGGACGATATATTTATAAAGCTGCATTTGATCACCCATGTTCAGCAGGGTGGAGAACTGCATACCAAGCTCGTGCTGCGCGGGCGCCACTTCATGGTGGTGTTTTTCAGGACGTAGACCCATCTCTTCCATGATGGAGAGCATTTCGCCGCGCATGTCTTGGGCGGAGTCGACTGGGGGAACGGGGAAGTAGCCGCCTTTAGGTCCGGGGCGATGGCCCATATTACCGCCCGCATAT
>CAZNXP010000392.1:0-1573 GCA_964576955.1 uncultured Algimonas sp. | reverse complement strand
AAGACGGTCAGGCTTTTGACGATTTATTTGATACCGTCCTCGGCGCGCAGGTCGCCCGCGAGCTCGGCTATGAAATGGATACGACCCTGACGCTTTCACATGGTTTGGGCGGGACGAGTTTCGTCAATCACGATGAAAAACCCTTTCGCGTCGTGGGCATTTTAGAACCCACAGGCACGCCGGTGGACCGCTCGGTATATGTCAGCGTCGCCGCCGTCGAAGCCATACATATTGGCTGGCAGAACGGCACGCCAACCGCCGCCAGCCGCCGCGTCTCTCAAGACAGACTTCGCGCATTGGACCTAGAGCCCGAAAGCGTGACGGCGTTATTAGTTGGCGCGACCTCAAAAATCCAAACCCTGCGCCTGCAAAGAGATTTAAATACCTATGCCCAAGAGCCGCTCACGGCGGTTATTCCGGGCGTGGCGCTCAGCCAATTATGGGGCACGGTCTCTATCGTGGAACGCGCCTTGGCGATTGTGTCGGGATTTGTCATTGCGGTTGGGTTGATTGGGGTTCTGACCTCTATCCTCACGACACTGAATGAACGCCGCCGAGAAATGGCGATATTGCGCTCTGTCGGGGCGAGGGGGCGCACCATTGTCGGGCTCCTCGTCAGTGAGGCGGCCTTAATCGCCTTTATTGGCGCGGTCCTCGGCGTAGTGATGCTCTATATTTTGATGTGGGCGCTCAGCCCCTATCTGGAATCGCGCTTTAGCGTTAGCGCGATAAAGTCATTTCCTGGAGTAAAAGACGTCTATGTCGTCCTCGCCTTGACGCTCATCTCTGGCGTCTTAGGTCTTATTCCCGCTCTTACCGCTCTGAAGCGGTCAGTGTCGGACGGCTTGTCGACTCGAATTTAGCGTTAGATGCGCCTTCGGGTTTCGCCGCCTGTGTCAGTTTCGCTTTTCTCGCCATACGCGCTTGGGCAGCTTTGGCCGCGCGATTGGACGCGCTCGAGAAAGTTGGTTTCTTAGGCTTCACTTCCGCAGGCGGAACCGCATTTTGCCTATGCCACTCGCTGAGCTGCTGCTCTAAAAACAGCGCATCCGCATCCGCTGTCGCCGGATCATAATCCGTCCAAGACGCCCCGCCCAATTGCCCAAAAAAGCTCCCATGACGGTCGCAAGCCTGAGCTGGCAATGCAGTGGCTGCGGCAAGGGCAAGAATGGCGGCTGTGGCTATAATACGCATGGGGTGGATATAGGTGATTTTGGCGAAAAAGTCAATTTTTGTGGCGTGGGTCCAGATTCCGTCACCTGCACCAAATTATCCGAACAGCTTAGCCATTCGGTGCTTCGCGTTCTTATCTCCACCTCTCCCTCACGTCATTGCAAGGCTTGTCCTTGCAATCCATGGTGACGAATTAATGTTTGAACCAGTGGTTATGGGGTTGGAAATTCGGCTTGCGCTTTCATCTCTTTATCATGGAGCTTCGCACCATGGATTACCGGGTCAAGCCCGGTAATGACAGAGTGGGTGCGGTGCGGCAATAACGAGGGTTGGGAAATGGGAGTTAGGCGCTATCCCGCTTTTCATCCTCTCAAATCCCCCATAAAACTGGCGTTTTAAA
>CAZNXP010000391.1:0-1606 GCA_964576955.1 uncultured Algimonas sp. | reverse complement strand
TGGGCGGCGATAGAGGCGGGGGCGACGGTCATCGACTCCTCTATCGGCGGCATAGGCGGTTGCCCCTTCGCCCCCGCTGCAACAGGCAATGTCGCTACGGAAGATGTCATCTATTTATTGAACCGCTCTGGGATTGAACATGGCTTGGAGTTGGATGAGTTGATTGAGACAGCGAAGTGGTTGGAAACAATCCTCGGCGCAAAGGTGCCGTCTATGCTTGCGGCGGCGGGTGGTTTTGGGGAGGGTGGTTTAGGGATGTTTGGGAAGCTTAAGGGGTAACTGGATATACTTTAGGATTAAATTCCTTTTCACTTGACTCCTTGTTCTGAATAAGAACAAAATAGGAACATATGTTTATCGGTGATATTGTCAATCGCCGTGATGTGGGAACGCTGGCGTCTTTCACATTACAGGCGCGGGAGTCGTTTTGTCTCTCAGGACCTGTGCGTTTGGCCAAGGGCCGCGTGCATGAAGCCATGGGCGATAGTGCGGATATGTTCGCAATTTTGGCCGCGTCTCGTCTGTCTGGGCCGATTATCTGGATTGGTTTGGCGCGGGATATTGGCTCGATAGCGCCCACGGCTTTGCAAGATTATATAGATCCTGCGCGGGTCATTTTGACCGAAGGCGTGAGCCGCAGTGAACTCCTTTGGGCAGCGGAACAAGCGCTGCGAGCGGCTTGCGCGCCATGCGTGATTGTCGAGCTGTCTGGCGGTCCAAACCTACGCGAGTCGCGCCGCCTACAAATCGCAGCGGAAGAGGGCGGCGGGGTTGGCATTATTCTCCTCCATGGACGCGCCCATACATCAGCCTGCGAGACGCGCTGGACATGTGAGGCGTCGAATGCGGGCGAGAATATTTGGACATGGACGCTTAATAAAAACCGCAAAGGGGAGTTAGGGGCATGGCGCGTTAGCTGGGTGAAATCTGAGACACAGGGAGGCGCATATGAAGCGGGTGTTATCCATCTGGCTGCCGCAACTGCCGCTTGATCTTCGCCGCCGCAAAGGCGACCCCCGTATAGCAGGGTGTTTTGCTATTATCTCTGACATTAAGAATGCGTGGAGGTTGACGCATCTCAGCGAGGCTGCCGTCGCGGCGGGCTTGTCCGCGGGCCTCTCTCTGCCCGATGCGCGCGCCATTTGTCCTGAGTTGTTAACCGAACCGTCCGACCCTGTTCGCGAGGCGGGTTTATTGCGGGCGCTTTGGCGCTGGGCGGATAGTCTGTCGCCTTGGGTTGCACTGGATGCACCAGATGGCTTGTTCCTCGATATCACAGGCTGCGCGCATTTATTTGGCGGGGAGCGGGCTATGGCGACCCATGCGCGGACCCGCCTTGCCGATATGCAAATGACCTCGCGGATTGGGATTGCGGATACGAAAGGCGCGGCTTGGGCACTGGCGCGGTTTGGTGGAGGTTGTGTGGAGATTGCGCAGGCGGGCAAGACAGGTCAAACTCTCGCGCCCTTACCCTTGGAAGCGTTACGCTTACCGCAAAAATTAGCGTCGGATTTACGGCGGACGGGCTTAAGGCGCATTGGCCAGCTTGCAGAGATGAAGCGGGCGGAATTGGCGCGGCGCTTTGGATTGGTGTTGACGCAATCCT
>CAZNXP010000390.1:0-1606 GCA_964576955.1 uncultured Algimonas sp. | reverse complement strand
CCTCCGCATTTGTCTGCGGACAAACGCTTGTCGTGGATGGCGGGCAAATTTCTACGGATTAAGGCGCGAAGGCCACAGGGCAGTTCAACTCTTCTGCAACCTTTGCAATCTTAGCGCCGGGGCCGGAGGATTTGCTGACCTCGTCAATCGTAATTCTACTACCCTGTGAAATCGTTGTGCTAACGGCTCTGCGCGCTGCGACGCGCCCCGCCTGATTGGAAATACCTGCAGTTGGTATGGTGGTCGAAGCCACCCCGGTTAACACATTGGTCCCAAGCCTTTTAAAGAACTGGCTTCCGGCCCCTGGTTGTTGGGACGCGGCAATAAATGTTTTCGTATTGGCATAAAAGGTCGCGCAAACAGGGTCTGTTGCAAGGCGGCTTTGTCCGGCAGGGAAGGTTTTGGCGGCTTCTGTCGGAGAAATACCGGTCAATAGAGTAGATGAACTCGGTGTTGAGGCGCAGCCTGCAAGCACCGCGACACAAATAGTGGACGCGGAAAATCGAGCGATAAAACGAAACATAAAGGCCATCCAAACGGGGTTAATTTCGTCTAACTTAGCTTAAATGACATAAATATGGGCTGAATGAATATCTGGGATTTAGCTATCCCGTGAACATCATCCCGAGCCAATCTGCGACAAGGGCCGGCTTCTCTTCACCCTCAATCTCAACGGAAATTTCATAGGTAAGCAAATATTGGCCGGGGCGTTTTTCTTCCGCCGCTTTCAATTTGAAATGCCCACGAACCTTTTTGCCAACTTTAACAGGCGCTAGAAAACGGACTTTTTCAAATCCATAATTCACACCCATTTTGACATCCTCGATCTGAAAGCCGCATTGCGTCGAAAATTTTGAGAGCAGAGAAAGTGTCAAAAAACCATGAGCTATAGGGCCGCCAAAAGGCGTCTTTTTCGCCATTTCTGGATCCACATGGATGAATTGATGATCCTCAGTCACATCAGCGAATTGATTAACGCGGTCTTGCTCAATCGTAATCCAATCCGAGGTTCCCAAATCAGAGCCAACTTCAGCCAGTAAATTTTCAGCCTTTATTATTTTCATGCGTTCTCTCCTGACAAAATTTAGTAAGCGTTCGCTTCGGCAAACTCATTCATATGGTAATGCGCATCGCCCATCAGCTCTTGCAACACGCGGATACGTTTCATGAAAAGACCGATGTCATATTCATCCGTCATGCCGACGCCGCCATGCATTTGCACGCCCTCTTGGCTCGCGAGTTTTGCAACGGAGCCCAATTTAGCTTTCGCCATGGCGCAATATTGTTGCGCATGTTCATCGCCTGCATCCAAAGCCGTTAGCGCACCGACCACAGCCGAACGCGCGATTTCCAATTCCGAATAAAGATGGGAACTCCGATGTTGAAGCGCTTGAAACTCTCCAATGATGGAACCGAATTGCTTACGCTCTTTGATATAGGCAATTGTATCTTCAAAAGCTTGCGCCCCAGCACCCAAAAGCTCGGCGGCTGCAATACCGCGACCAGCAGCAAGGACGCCGTTTAAGACTTCCATCCCGCCGTCAAGCGTGCCCAATAAAGCGTCGCCAGGGACTTCAACATTTTCCAAATCAATGCGCGCGGCATT
>CAZNXP010000389.1:0-1609 GCA_964576955.1 uncultured Algimonas sp. | reverse complement strand
GTGCAAACTTTTCAACATACGTTTCTTTATGTGATGGATATTGACGGAAAAAACAAAAAGATGATTCCAAATAAATTGGATCGTAGTTTTGATAATCCAGTTTGGGATGCAGATGGAACGGGTATTTATTTTTCATATGATGATAAAGGAAATACTAAAATTGGACACACTGACCTTTCAGGAAACACCAAAATAGTAGCGCACAATCTTGGAGGTACTGGTATTGGTCGTCCTTATGGTGGTGGATCTTACTCTGTATCTAAAAAAGGAAATATTGTTTATACACATACTACACCAGAGCATCCGTCAGAATTAGCTTTGATTACTGCTGGAGCAAAAAAAGAAAACCTTTTAATGAATCTCAACAATGATTTATTAGGTCATCGAACTTTGGGTAAATGTGAAGAGGTTTGGTATAAATCTTCTTTTGATGGGCGAGATATTCAAGGCTGGGTAGTTACGCCTCCTAATTTTGATCCCAATCAAAAGTACCCGCTTTTAGTAGAAAATCATGGTGGCCCAATTTCGAATTATGGAGATCGGTTTTCACCAGAAATTCAATTATATGCTAGTGCTGGATTCGTTGTTTTTTATCCCAATCCAAGAGGAAGTACGAGCTATGGTGAAGAATTTGCCAATTTATTATATCACAATTATCCAGGAGAAGATTATCAAGATGTAATGGACGGGGTCGATGAAATGTTAAAAAGAAATTACATTACCGAAGATAGTTTATTTGTAACTGGTGGAAGTGCAGGAGGAATTATGACTGCATGGATGATTGGAAAAAACAATCGTTTTCAAGCTGCCGCGGTTATCAAACCTGTGATGAATTGGATTAGTAAAACTTTGACTGCTGACAACTACTACGGCTATGCAAATTCTCGTTACCCAGGACAACCTTGGGAAAACATGGAAACGTACATGAAATTTTCTCCAGTTTCTCTTGTTGGCAATATTGAAACACCTACTCTTGTCATGGTCGGCTCTTCTGATTTACGAACACCATTATCAGAAGCCAAACAATTATACCATGCTTTAAAAATCAGAAAAATCGAAACTGCTTTGGTTGAAATACCTGGTGCATCTCATTTTATCGCCAATCGTCCAAGTCAGCTTATCACTAAGATTGCGCATATTGTTGCTTGGTTCGATTTGTATCGGAAGAAGAAATAATGGGTTCTTTAGGCGGCATACAAACTTTAATAATGATTAAAGAGAAAGTGTTTTATTGTGGAACTAAAATACCAAAAATGAAGTAATACACATACTTGCGTCAAAACAAACTCCGATACAAAGTTAATCAATGAAAAAAATCCTTTCTGATTTAATCATCGCGATCAAGGGAAGTGAAAAAGAATTTACGTCCGGTAGTATTAACCGGGCGATTTTTTTGCTGGCAATTCCAATGATTTTGGAAATGGTCATGGAATCGTTATTTGCTGTTGTCGATGCTTTTTTTGTTGCCAAAATCGGGGTTAATGCCATCGCAACCGTTGGGATGACGGAATCAGTGATTACTTTGATTTATGCGATTGCGATTGGTTTGAGTATGGCCGGTACGGCGATGATCGCTCGACGCATCGGCGAAAAAAAACCAGAAGAAGCT
>CAZNXP010000388.1:0-1609 GCA_964576955.1 uncultured Algimonas sp. | reverse complement strand
ATATTCAGCGTCTGTCCCCCACATGAGCGCCCATGAGTAATGCGACACAAATACCGACGGATCAGGTGACTGTCTTCCAATTGGACGGACAACCCGTAAGGGGCCGCGCCGTCAAATTAGGACCCGCGCTAGACACGGCCCTGCGACCGGGCGGGACATCCCGATATCCCGAACCTATTGCCCGATTATTAGGCGAAGCCATGATGACGGGCGCGCTCGTCGCGCAATCCCTGAAATTTGATGGACGTCTTGTTGTGCAATGCCACGGCACGAATGACGGCGCGATTAGCTTATTGATGGCCGATTGCACAACAGAGGGTAATATTCGCGGCTATGCGCGCTGGGATGAGGCCAAACTCAAAGAAATCGAACTAGATTCCAAAGCGCCCGGCGCAGATGTTCTCTTAGGCCGCGGCACATTTTCCATGACGATCGACCAAGGTCCAGACATGGACCAATATCAAGGCGTCTCCGCCATTGAAGGCGCAAGCTTATCGAGCTGCGCGGAACATTATTTTAATCAGTCCGAACAAATTCCAACGCGCATTCAGCTCGCCTGCGGTCAATCGGTCGACACTGACGGAACGCATTGGTCTGGCGGTGGTGTCATGATTCAAAAAATCGCGGATGACGAGGCGCGCCCAGACGCAACCCCGCCTTGGGAAACCGCGCAGCAGCTTTTTGCAACGCTAACGGATGCCGAGCTAATTGACCCTCAAATTTCTACGCAGACCTTGCTATATCGTTTGTTCAATGAATTTGGCGTGCGGGTTATTGAAACCCCATCGGTCAACTCCAATTGCAGCTGTTCACGCGAGCGTTTGCTGAATACACTAAAGAGCTTCGAGCGCGCCTCATTGGAAGATATGGCCGAGAACGGCATCATCTCCGCAAATTGTGAATTTTGCGCGACAGATTATCATTTCCCGCTGACGGAACTTTAACTCCGCCAAAATGCGGGGGTGAGAAGGACAAGCGCTGTCACGATCTCCAAGCGCCCAATAATCATTGTGATTAATAGCACCCATTTTGCAGAGCCTGGCAAATCTTGATAGGTTCCTGCGGGTCCAATAATATCACCGAGGCCCGGCCCAACATTGGCAATCGCGCTGCCTGCACCGGACCAAGCCGTTATCGGGTCCAACCCGATAAGCGACAGCATTCCTGCCGCCACAACCATGGTCAAAAAGAAGACAAAGAAATAACTCATAACCGAATAGACAACGCTGGGCGGAAGCGGTTTGCCGCCATAGCGCATAGGGACAACGGCATGCTGACGCGGCATCCGGAATAAATAGTTCCTCATGGCTTCAAAGGCGACTTGATAGCGGAAAATTTTAATCGAACAGGCCGTGGACCCCGCGCAGCCGCCAATAAACATAAAGGCAAAAAATGCCGCCACCGCAAAGGGACCCCAAGCATTATAATCTGCCGTGGCATAGCCTGTCCCGGTGACAATCGAGACCGTGTTAAACGTCGCCAAACGCAGCCCTCGGCTAAATTCAAACTGTTCTGATAGGAAGAGGAAAAGCGTTACAATCGCGATCAAGGCTGTCATGACTGTGATAAAGGCTCGGACCTGACTATCCCTGATTGGCGCGCGCCAATC
>CAZNXP010000387.1:0-1614 GCA_964576955.1 uncultured Algimonas sp. | reverse complement strand
GAGTCAAATCTCAACTTCATTTGTTTTTCGGTTTCGCGCAAATGAACCAATTGCTCCTTGAGGGATTTAATCCGGTGGAGTGTAATATCGATATTTTCCTCCGCAGCTCTAAGGGCTCGGGCATATTCAGCTTTTGCAATACTGGACCTCGCGGAGGCGCGTTGTTGCTCGGATCGGATTGTCCCGCCACTCAGCGGAACAGAAATATCGACACCCAGCCTATCTCTGAATTGAAAATCATCAAACCGATCAAAAGAGGCATAAGAGCCAGTTCCAACAATTGAAATAACAGGCAGGCGGCTGCGTCTCTGGCGCTCAAATGAAGCCTCCAAATTTTCAATCCGCTTTGACAATTCTAACAAAAACGGACTTTGCTCGCGCGCGACCTGTTTGGCGTACCCCGGTGCCTGCAATTTCTCAACGACAGGAAATAACTCCTCAAGATCCAAAGCCGCATTACAGATTTCTCGCGCACTCAAAATATCAGATTTGATTTGGGTTTGTGACCGTGATTGGACAAATTGAAGTTCCTGATAAAATGACTCGGCTTCGGCCAGCCTAGAGGAGACATTGGCGAGCTCCGTAATCGTCGCGCCGCCTTCAGATAGTAAGGCTTCTGTTAGCGTTTTTTGCTCTCGAAAAAAATTGCGGCGCTGCGCGGTTAATTCACTTTGCGCCAGAGATTGTTGATGATCTAAGATAGACCTTAATGTCGAAAGAACGGCTATATTCGTTGTCGATTGCGCTTGAAATTGTTGCGCTTCCAATCCGGCTTGCGCGGCTTTTCTCGCAAATTTGGAATCCCCAAAGTCAAAAACACGTTGGGACGCCCGAACCCCAATTTGGTTTGATACGCCGCTATCTGTAATCCCAGTACTCCCTACGCCGGATCGCCCAAATACTGATAATTGCGGCTCGAATAATTTTTTTGCGGCTGTGATATCAGATTCAGCTTCCCCAATTTGCGCCCGCGCAATGTTGACTTCGGGCGAATTTTGTTTCGACAAATCAATGATAGTCCCAATGGGCAAACATTGTTCGGCTGTTATGTCTGTCTCGACAAACACGTTTTGACCATGCGCCAATGCGGGCAGAATACAGAACAAACTCGTTGCCAAATATAAACCAAAACGCATAGCTGAACCTGACCTATGAGTTTCGTAAACCACGGAAGAGAGACTCGCCGAGTGGCTCGAATATATACTCCATGAATGTCCGGCTCTTTCCCGAGTATATAAAAACATCCACAGGCATGCCTGGCGTGATTTCAAGATTGGTTGTCCTCGCCATTTCTTCTGGAGAGACATGAACACGGGCCTCATAATAGCTGACTGATGTGACCGGGTCGATTTTCAGGTCCGCACTAATATCCGTAATCAAACCTTCCAAGCGAGGAGCTTGCCATCCCTTATAGGAAGAAAATTGGGTTCTGACGGTCTGGCCTTCATGCACAGAAGATCTATCCACCGCCGCAATTCTGATAGAAGCTGTTACGCGGTCAATGTCGGGAACGATTTCCATCAAGGTCTCGCCGGGTCTAACGACGCCGCCGACCGTTGAAAAAGCCATATTGAGGACTTCACCCGAAACTGGCGCGATAATCTCTGATCGATT
>CAZNXP010000386.1:0-1616 GCA_964576955.1 uncultured Algimonas sp. | reverse complement strand
CATATCGCAGGCCGCAATTCCCGACAAAGCCAAACCGGTGATAATAATTTGGATCACCTACCAGAACACAGGCACGCGCGCCGAGAGCTTGTAGCCGCGCAAGCCCTGCCTGAATTAACGCCGTGCCAATCGCTTGGTAACGAAGCTTGGGGTCAACCGCCACAGGTCCGAGCGCATAGATATTTTCGGATTGATTGCCCACACGTGCCGGCGAGAATGCGATATGCCCGACCAGACGATCGGAGCGTTTCGCCACCAATGAGAGGATTAGGTCTCCTGACTTACGCAGAGCATCGACAATCGGACCTTCTGTACCAGAACTAAAGTCTTTATCGGTAAAGGCAGATTGAATGAGTTTATATATAGCCGCGTAATCTTCCCTGCGCTCGTCAGATATCCGCACGTGTCTAAATAGTTCTGCCTAAATTGGCAGAAGAGCAAATCCTTTAGGGGCCTTTTTCACATAACTCGTATAGCCGACATTCGCGCCTAAACGCACGCCTGCACCGGCACGCACTGGCGCAAGTGTCACACCATTTGCGCGTTCATAATGGACAGCCATACCGGCGACGAGAAAGGCAGACCCATCAACGCCCGGATAGCGGCGGTAAATATCATCCATATCGTCAAGATCATACACGAGCGTGAAAACACGGCTAACTTCAGCCCCCACATCGAAACCAACGGTCGGGCCTTTCCAATAGACCTTACGCGATTGGCCATTCTTCATCCATAATGTGCCTTCGCCATATTTTGCGCCAAAGATAAGCGCGCCGCCGCCTTCTTCACCCGTGATATATCCGACCGGGCGGCCTTGTTTTTTAAAAATACGTTCAATACTGGACGCTGCGCTTTCGGCCGTGACACCTAAATGATCCGAGATGGCCGTCACCAATTCGGAATCATTATATTGCGAAGGCTGAGTCGATTTCGCAGGCGCTTGCCCTTGCGCATATCCATTTGGATTATCCGTCTTTGGCGCTGTCGAACAGGCCGAAATTGCCAGTGCGGCGGCACAAAGCATCGTTGTTGCTGCGAGAGAGCGGTTGAATTTCAGGAATGTTTTGACAGAATTTTTCATGGCTGGTAATCTCCAACATTACAGTTAAGGGGCCGTTAATTTATATTAGCGTCGCCCTTACGTTTTTGCAAGATTATGGTCATCAAACCCGCCAGACCCAATCCAAGTGACAAAAAGACTAAGGGCACAAAAAATACGAATTTAAAAATTGTGAAAATACCTGCGAAACTTGCGATGAGTTCAGACGAGGTCACCATGACCAAAGCCAGCGAACTATCCTCAAGGAAATCAAACAATAAAAACCCCATTGGGGCCAGCAAGCTCCAACGCCAGCGACTCGTTAAAAGACCCCGCGCAGAGAGCCCAAATGCAATGACAGCTTCGAAGACCCATGTTTGCAAAACCATATAGATCAAATCAAAGCCCAGCGCCTTGAATTTAATATGCCTGCCTTCCGCGCTCAAACTTTCTATCGCGCTGACCGCCTCTGCGCCTGTATAAAACCCGCGCGCCTGAAGATAGGAATAGCCGTCTAATCGGGTCAAATCTCCGAAAGGACCAGGGCCAATAAACCAGAGCGTATAGGCCAAAAAAA
>CAZNXP010000385.1:0-1639 GCA_964576955.1 uncultured Algimonas sp. | reverse complement strand
CTCAGTCCCGGATATAAACCTATCGAAACGGACAACGCTCAATTCGCACGATGGGACGCCAAATCACAAGTTAGACATTTCCACCTTGATGCAGAAATTTGGCCAATGGATGTAGGTAATAACCTATACCTGCGGTCACCGCTTTGTGCGTATGCCGCCCTTAGAGCCTTTCCCATAGCCAAAGATATATATCTGCCGCTTCAAGGCGGAAGCGCATTCTTTGCACTTCAAGCCCGCAAAGGCGGACTTATCCCTGAGACGACCAAATTCATTATAACGTGTTATTTACCTCACCGATTAAAACAGCCCGGAAGCCTAACCCTTCCAGAGCATATAAATAATGTAGTCGACTGCGAATTGGAAGAACATTGCGCGGCGCATACGGATGAATTTTGGATAAGCCACCAGTCCCTTGAAGATAATTTATCAAAAATATTTAATTTGATGACTAAGGATAAAATTTTCTCTCTACCGCTTCCGGCAGCGGCCAAACCATTGAGGCAAGCTAGCCGCCATATTATTTTTGCAGGCCCTCCCATTCCTCTTTATGGATTTGATGCCTTTTGTGATTTGGCAGAACAGCTTAAAGATGAAGTGGAGGAAGTCAGTGTTTTTCTTCAAACAACAAGTGACAAAAAAGCTCTGAAGAGAGCCAAAGCGGCCCAAAAACGATTAAGGCAACTAGGGATAACTTTAAACTGGCGATATGTTGATAACCCAATTCAAGCGTTGGATGGGTCTAATGACGGGGTTTTTGTCGCGTTAATGCGAGCTCCTTTTCTTCCCAGCGAAGCTCGCGCAGCAATAGGGGCTGGCTCAACAACGCTGTGGGGAACAGGTTTTGATATTAATTTGCCTGATATGAAAACCCCTGGGCTATATGCTGTTGTTTCTGAAGCCCGCAAAGCTGCCGCCGCGCTTAAGACGCTATGGGGAGACCCAGAGTCTGCACATCAAGAATCGGTGGCTAAAAAGCCTCTTCTCATCACACCATCCAGCAAAGCCATTAAGAAAAATGTGGCTCCAAAGCCACTTCCTCCAATTAATTCGCTCAGCATAATTGTGACCCATCACAACCGTCCCGAGCTTCTCAAGCAATGTTTAAGGTCGCTGGAACATCAAATTGTTTCGGACTTTGAAGTTATTATCGTTGATGATGGCAGCAGATCGAACATAGTGGACCAAGTTGAAACCATTGTGGCCAACTCATCCTTAACGTCCATTCAGCTTAGTAAAATTGAAAACTCTTATCCTGCTGCGGCCCGTAATCACGGCGCAAAATTGGCACAGGGCGATGTTTTGTTTTTTGTTGACGACGATAATATACTCGATCCGCGAGCCGTTTCGGCCTTGCGTCAAGCCATGACGCATCACGACCTCGCGTTGTCATTTTATCAGACGTTTAAAGGTGAAGTTCCGACTTTTAATTCCAATCGAGAAAATCCAAATAGAGCAGAGCTTCAGGGGCCATCTTATGGTTTTGCGGGCCTCCTACCCGGATGCGGACTCTTTCATAATTTGACAGGTAACGCCAGCCTCATGATTAGACGTAACGCCTTTGAGCAATTGGGAGGGTTTACTACAAAATTCGGCGTTGGCCTTGAAGACTATGCGCTCATGTTGAAAGGGGCATTCCGAG
>CAZNXP010000384.1:0-1644 GCA_964576955.1 uncultured Algimonas sp. | reverse complement strand
AGATAACGACACCGACATTGTCAGTTTCGAGGTTAAGCGCCATGCCCTTAACGCCGCCTGGGAATTCGACCATCTCACCGGCACGGACATTGTCCAGACCATAGATACGGGCAATACCATCCCCGACAGATAGGACTTGGCCTACGTCAGACACTTTGGCTTCTTTGCCAAAACCTTTAATTTGTTGCTTGAGGATCGTGGAGATCTCTGCGGCACGAATATCCATAGCTTTTGTCCTCTTATGCTTCTTTGAGGGCGAGACGGAGATCCTCAAGTTTTGTCTTGAGGGAGCTGTCATATAAACGAGACCCGATCCGCACGACGAAACCGCCGAGCAATTCCGGGTCAACCGATGTTTCAATATCGATCGGACGGCCGAGCGATTTTTTTAGCTGCGCTTTAATCGCAGATAGCTGCGCAGCGGTTAGTTTGGCTTCGGATGTGACTTTTGCCACCTGACTACCGCGGCGGCGCGCGAGCATGTCATTAAAGGCAGAGATGATTCCCGGCAGATCAGCTGCGCGGCGATTCCCCGCAACGGTCCCGATGAACTGTTGCGTGAGAGGCGAAAGTTTTGCTTTTTTCGCCACAGCTGTCAGCGCTGCGACCTTATCTGCTGTGGCTAAAACGGGGCTTTCGGCCAAACGCTTCAAATCACTGCTAGATTCATACATCTTCTTGAAAGATTTGAGATCTTTTTCAACGCGCGGCAGAGATTTAGCGTCTTCCGCTAGATCTAAGAGCGCCTGAGCGTAGCGTGTGGGGGCTTCGCCTGTGATGACTTCGGTGTCGGACAAAACGTGTCGATCCTAAGCTGCAGTCGACGCGAAAAAGACCGCGTTCTGAACTGGGTTTCACTAGAAAAAGGCGAGAACCTTTCCCTTAATCGCGCGGGCCATAGCAGGGAAAATTCGGCATGCCAAGGTCAGATTTTTACCCTCTTGCAGTCCATTATATATGCGCTCCAAAATGGGCAAAAAAGACACGAAAAACTTGACAAAATCTCCCATTTTGTCCCTGTAAACATATGATCGGACAGCTCATCTCATTATATAGGGCCCGCAAGGACCCTGCCCTCGCCAAACGCATTGCGAGCGAGATGGTTGTGGAGGGTGTCATAGAGCGCGCCAGTTGGCCGATTGTCATCGCAAAATTCTGGCTCGGCATTGCAATCGCCGTAATGGCGGTTTTGATTTGCGCCCTCCTTGCCTTGGCAGCAACGACACATTGGAGCCTCGGCGTAGTCACCCTGCCATTGGGCGGCGTGATTTACGCCATTGTCAGGCTCTGGCGCGGAGTCAATGCTGGCATTGAGCATGTATCAAATTTAGCCAAGACGGAAATTCACAAAAGAACGTCGCGGGTGGAAAATCCTGAGACATTAAAAGCGACAGACACCCAATAGCCGCGCATAAAAAAAGCGGCCCCGAAGGGCCGCTTTCGAAATTTTATTAGCTTCAGCCTTATAGTTTGACGTTCAAACCAAAGAAGATGAAGCGACCTGTGTCATAGATACTTGGGAACGTATTGTTGTTACCATTAGTAGCTGGTCCACCAGACACAGAAATTGGGAAGTTTTGTTCAAAGATATTGTTCACACCTGCACGAGCTGTGAAACCTTCGAGAAACTCATAAGACCCAGAC
>CAZNXP010000383.1:0-1657 GCA_964576955.1 uncultured Algimonas sp. | reverse complement strand
TTACGGAAGCCGACATTGCGGTAAATGACTTTCTTGCGGAAAGCTTGCAAGCCGCGCGGCCCAATTACGGATGGCTCAGCGAAGAAACCAAAGACGATAATTCGCGCCATGCCTGCCCGCGTAGTTTTGTTGTCGACCCGATAGACGGCACGCGCGCCTTTATCGACCGCACGCCCAATTTCGCGGTCTGCATTGCCGTTATTGAAAAAGGCAAAGCGATTGCGGGCGTCGTTTTCAACCCGCTGAAAGATGAAATGTACGAGGCCTTCCTCGGCGGCGGGGCGAAGTTAAACGGAAAAAAGCTGACGGCGCCCGATCCCGATAAAATCGAAGGCATCCGCATGATCGGATATCCCCGTAAATTCCGCCGTCTCGATTTCCCCGACATGACTGTCACCGTCGCCAATTCTATGGCTTACCGCATGTGCCTTGTCGCGGGGGGAGAAGCGGACGCCACCGTCGCCTTTACGCCAAAATCAGATTGGGATGTGGCGGCAGCAGCGCTCATTGCCACAGAATCGGGCGCGCTTGTTTCCGATATTCGGGGGAAAACCCCGCATTTTGATACTGAAACGACTTCGGGCTTAGGCGTGATTTGTGCTGGCCCGCGCTTGCACGCTTTGTTAGTGAAACGTGTGAAACCACATTTGGCCCAATTCACACAGGGTCGAGACTTTAAATTTCTGGGAACGCTTATGTCTGATCGTAAATCCAAAGAAGAATCGAAAACCGAACAACTGCTTCATCTCGTCATTGGCGGAGAGCTGGTTGATCCGAACCGGACAGAGTTCAAAGATTTAAGTGCTGTCGATTTTGTTGGTGCCTATCCTAATTTCGAAGAAGCGCGCAAAGCTTGGAAATCAGCCGCCCAGCGCACCGTCGATAATGCGCATATGCGCTATTTCGTCCTTCACGCCCATGACCTGCTTGACCCAGATGGGGACGGCTTCATTGGCTAAACAGATGACGGATCGCCAGCGCATTTCGCGGCTCTGGCGAGACTATATCTGGCCTCAAAAAACACGGCTGTTTTTTGCCGTGTTTTTCATGGCGCTTTTCGCGGCGGCGACTGCGGGATATATTTATCTCATCCAGCTCATCATTGACGCGGCAACCGCGCTAGATAGCGGCAACGGGGCCTTTGAGAATGCCAAGCGTTACGCCGCGATTATCCTGCCCATCATTTTAGGCCTAACCTTGGCCTCTGGCATTGGCGGCTATATTCAGCGCATTCTGACGAACTCGATTGCCCTAAACACCGTTGGCAAGATGCAGACTCAAATGCTGCGCGCCGCCCATGCACGTGATTTCGCCCAGTCTGAGGTGGAACCGACAGGTGAGCTTATTGCCAAATTCACAAATGATGTCAGCGTTGTCTCTGCGGGTCTCGTACGGGTGCTGGGCAATCTTATCAAAGATCTTTTGAGCGTGATTTTTGTCATCGCCGTTATGCTGCATTTGAATTGGCAGCTCTCGGTCTTCATGTTGATTTTTGGCCTTGCGCTTTTGCCCATCATCGCCATTTCAAAACGCATGCGCGGCAATGCCAAAGAGGTGCAAGAACATATTGGTCATATGACAGCGGAGCTAAAAGAAAGCCTCGGCGCGGCGCAGCTCGTGAAAACTTACGGGTTAGAAGCCCATGAACAAACGCGCC
>CAZNXP010000382.1:0-1658 GCA_964576955.1 uncultured Algimonas sp. | reverse complement strand
GCGCTATATAGGTAAACGAATTTTTTTCCGCAACACCTTTTTTCGCAAAACCACATAAAATACTGTTTTTCTTGCAGCCATAAGAGCGTGTGCTAGAAAAACCTCCATAAAACCGTGGTTTATCAGGGCCACTTTTCCACAGAGACCCCCATAATGGCCATCAAAATCCCCTATTTGGACCGCTTTTCAGCGCTATTGATTCTTTTGACCGTCTTTTTACTTGCAGGATGCATAGCAGAAAATGCCGGAAATGGCAATTCCGGCGACTCGCATGTCCAAATCACGCCAGAAAACCTAGCAAATTCAACTCCAAAAAACATAATTGTCTTTATTGGAGATGGCATGGGGATCTCAACAATCACGGCTGGACGCATCTTTGACGGACAATCCAAGGGTAAAAAAGGCGAAGAACACGAGCTAGCTTTTGATAGTTTTGAAAATGTGGCCCTCATCAAAACCTATAATACCAATGCACAAGTCCCTGATAGTGCCGGAACAGCCACAGCCATTTTGTCGGGATATAAGACCAATATTGGCGCCGTTAACGTTCGGCCAAATGAAGATGTGAGGAAAATGGTCCTCAATAGCTGCGTTCTAAAACGCGAACCGCCAACATTAACCCAGCGAGCCAAAAAGGCGGGACGGTCAGTTGGCGTGATTTCAACGGCCCGCGTCACACATGCAACACCAGCGGCCATGTATGGCCATGCAGTTGATCGAGGATGGGAGACAGATGCGGAGGTCGATGAACGCGCCGCTAAGTTTCGCTGTAAAGGACTGGCGGGGCAGCTTTTGAAAAGCCGGGTCGATATTTCCTTAGGCGGCGGCCGCGAAAAATTCACGGACGAGCAAATTTCAGACTGGCAAAAAAAATCCGGCCGAACCTATGTTAGCGATGCAGCCGAGCTACGAGCGGCGCCCAAGGAACACACCATCTTGGGATTATTCACACCGTCGCATATGAGTTACGAAGCTGACCGTGATGAGACTAAAGAACCCTCTCTCGCAGAAATGACCGGATTTACGATAGAGGCGTTAAGCGACCGCGGAACGGGTTATGTCATGATGGTAGAAGCTGGACGCGTCGATCATGCCCATCATGGTACAAATGCTTACCGCGCGCTCCGAGATATGCAGGCCCTCAATGACGCGGTAGAGACGGCCAAAGAAAAAGCCGGTGGCGACACACTCATCATTGTCACAGCTGACCATAGCCACGTCTTCACCCTGTCGGGCTATCCGGTGCGGGGAAATCCGATCTTAGGTCTGGTGCGCAACCCAGACCCGATTGCTGGCGGCGCAGCCAAAGACTATGCGAAAGCCGGCGACGGGAAACCTTACACCACCCTTGGCTATCACAACGGTCCAAATGTGCGCGAGGCAGACAGCCCAGCCCTGAGCGATAATGCCGTTCAAGCCAAAGATTACCAACAACAAACCGCCGTAAATCTAGACAGCGAAACCCATGCTGGGGAGGATGTTGCGCTCTTCGCCACAGGGCCTGGCGCGCGCCGTTTCAAAGGCGTGATGGAACAAGATGAAATTGGCCAAATTTTAGCCGATTTTCTAAACGCCAAGCGATGATAGCCTGTCATTATATATTAAGGAAGAAAACCGCCGCGAAATACTGAAACATTCTATCGATTTAAACTAAGGCG
>CAZNXP010000381.1:0-1659 GCA_964576955.1 uncultured Algimonas sp. | reverse complement strand
ATCAGTCGCCCTCAAATAATTGCGGCATTGGCGGGGCATCAGGCGGGTTTAGCCCGAGATGGGCATAGGCGCGCGGGGTTGCCAAACGGCCGCGCGGCGTGCGCTGCAAAAAACCTTGTTGAATCAGATAAGGTTCAATCACATCTTCCAGCGCATCGCGGGCTTCGGACAGGGCTGCCGCCAGCGTATCTGCCCCTGTCGGGCCGCCGCCAAACATCTCGCAAAGCGCATGAAGATAACGCCTATCTTGCTTATCCAAACCAATATCATCGACGCCGAGCCGTTTCAGCGCCGCATCTGCGGCGGCGGCATCTACAATCCTATGACCCTCATGCTCAGATAAATCCCGAACCCGGCGCAGCAAACGTCCCGCCACACGCGGGGTTCCGCGCGCGCGCCGCGCTATTTCGCGCGAACCATCCGGCGTCATCTCTAACCCCAGCTTCCCAGCCGCCCGCGCCACAATATGCGTCAAATCCTCAACATCATAAAATTCGAGCCGCACGGGTATCCCAAAACGGTCGCGCAGAGGCGTCGCGAGAAGCCCTGCCCGCGTTGTGGCCCCGATGAGGGTAAAAGGCGCAATATCAATTTTGATGGACCGCGCGGCAGGGCCATCGCCAATAATAAGGTCGAGCTCGAAATCTTCCATCGCGGGATAAAGCACTTCCTCAACAACAGGGCTGAGACGGTGGATTTCATCAATGAACAACACATCATTGGGTTCAAGATTTGTCAGAAGCGCGGCGAGGTCGCCCGCCTTTGAAATAATCGGCCCAGAGGTCGATTTGAAATTCACACCTAATTCGCGCGCGACAATTTGCGAGAGCGTTGTCTTCCCCAAACCCGGAGGCCCTGAGAGCAAGAGATGGTCCAGCGATTCACCTCTACGCCGCGCCGCCTCGACATAGACTTTCAAATTTGAAATAGCGGCGGCCTGCCCCACGAAATCCCCAAAGGACAAAGGCCGCAAGGCTCGGTCACGGACATCCCCCATTTGGGTCTCGGCAGATATTAGGCGTTCCTCGCTCACCTAAGAACCCAGTTCTTTCAAGGAGACCTTAATCAAATCATCCAAACTGGGATTGTCTGAAAATGTATTGAACGCTTTTGCGACGGCGCGCAGGGCTTCGCTTTGACCGATGCCTAAATTCTCGAGCGCGCTCACGGCGTCATTGCGAAGACCCATATCGGAGAGGCCTTCATTTCGCTCACCGCCCGTAGCCGAGGCCGTCACAGGCGGGGTGAACGCCGCTTGGAATCCGCGACCCGTAGGCGGCGCTTTCCCAGATAGCTCTGTCGCAATCCGTGTGGCCAGTTTCGGTCCTACGCCCGAGGCCCGCGCAAAGGCCGTTTTATCTTCGAGGGCCGCCGCGCTCATAATTTCGCCCGGCGATAGTATATCGAGAATGGCGAGCGCCGCCTTTGGCCCCACGCCCTGCACGGATTGCAGCCGCACGAACCACGCCCGCGACTCTTCCGAGGCAAATCCGTAAAGCGTGATGGATTGTTCGCGGACAATGGTTTCAATGTGCAGGCGCGCGGGGCTGCCTTCCGAGAGCCTCGACAGCGTCTTTGAGCCGCATTGCACGAGATAACCCACCCCGCCGCAATCGATAATCGCCTCACCCGTGCCTGCCATCAGGCAAACGCCGCTCA
>CAZNXP010000380.1:0-1660 GCA_964576955.1 uncultured Algimonas sp. | reverse complement strand
TCTCACGCTTTATATTGGAAATTATAATTATTCATCATGGTCTTTGCGGGCGTGGATAATCCTGCGTAAAACCGAATTGCCTTTCCAATCGGTGATGATTGATTTGGATGTACCGGGATATAAGGACGCGCTTTTGAAAGTTAGCGACGCGGGCACGGTGCCCGTTCTCGATGTCAATGGAGAGGTCATTCCTGACAGTCTCGCGATTGCTGAATTTTGTGCCAAGGCCGTTCCCAATCTTTGGCCAAAAGATGAGGCGCTCTGGGCAGAAGCCAAAGCTGTCGTCAAGAAAATGCACACAGGCTTTGAGGTTATTCGCCGCGAAGCCCCGATGAACCTACGACGCCGTACCCAAGGGCCAATGCCTGTCGATTGCCTCAAGGAAGCCGCCGAGATTTCAGCGATGTGGGATGATTTGCTTGGCCGCCATGATGGTCCGTTTTTATTTAATGATTGGACCATTGCAGATGCATTTTATCTGCCTGTTGCAACCCGGTTTGAAAGCTATGGCTTGCCGCGCTCAACCCGCTCAGATGTTTATATCTCAGAGCTTATGAGTGACCCGCACTATTTAGATTGGGAAGCGCTGGCTTTTACTGAGACACATATTTTACCAGAGACGGATGCTGTAAATGCCTAATTTGAACCTGAAAGATCATATTCGCACGATTCCCGATTTCCCAGAAGCGGGCATTATGTACCGGGATATTACGACGCTTTTATCCCACCCCGCCGCTCTGCAACAAGCCGTGGGTGAACTGGCCGCTCCTTTTCGTGATGGCGAAATTGATCTTGTCGCAGGCATTGATGCGCGCGGGTTTATATTTGGAACCGCCGTCGCATTGATATTGGGGGTTGGCTTCGTGCCTGTGCGGAAGAAGGGTAAGCTGCCCTTCGAAACTTATGAGCAAGACTATCAATTGGAATATGGGACGGACACGCTACAAATCCATGCGGATGCAGTTTCAGAGGGGCAGCGCGTTCTCTTGATAGATGATTTGATTGCAACGGGCGGGACGGCGGAAGCCGCAATCAAATTGCTGCAGCGCACAAAATGTGAGGTCGTCGGTGCAGCATTCGTTATCGATTTGCCAGACCTAGGCGGGGCAAAAAAAATTGAAGCATTAGGTGTTCCAGTGTCAGCGCTTGTGGCGTTTGAAGGGCATTAGAATCAGCGACCATCGCCTATTTGATACGGGCTATGACCTGGATTTCGGCTGTACTATCGACCTCTACTGTTCCGTCTTCAAAACTAATTATGCAAGCCGTTATCGCGCAATCTTGATTGACTGCTGGTAAATCGGGATTGCCGAAAGCACCGCCCACAAAGCCCGTTGTTGTGGCTGAAATAAAGACGAGGTTATCCGGTAGCGTATCCACAATATCAACGTCATCAGCTGCTGCAGAGGATGTATCTGCATTCACGACGGTAATTTTGTAAAGCACCTCATTTCCAGGCGTCATATAGAGGCCTAGATTTCCGGGGTCATGGACTTCTACGGTTTTTGAGGCCGTCAGATCGGCAAAAGCGGCACCAATGGGTCCAATTTGGTAATCTTCGACTTCGCCGTCTCCTGCCGCTGTATTGGATTCTAATTCTTTGACAGTCGACCATCGAAAACGGGCGAAGGTTTCTGTCGTGGAGGCATCCAGAGGGGCC
>CAZNXP010000379.1:0-1665 GCA_964576955.1 uncultured Algimonas sp. | reverse complement strand
GTCCTGTCGCGGGCGAAATGCCGGAATGGGTGCGCGAAGCTTGCGAAGTTGTGGCCGGCGTGCGCCGCGTCGAAGTCGAGATGACCTTTGACCCGCCCTGGACACCAGACCGTATGAGCGACGAAGCTCGCTTAGAATTGAATATGTTATGAGTACAACCGTAAAAACCCGGCGTCCGCGCCCTAAACTCGTCACCCTAACGGATGCTGCGGCCACGCGCGTGGCAGAAATACTTGCGGAACGCGGCGAAGGCTATCTTCGTGTAGGCGTCAAAAATGGGGGCTGTGCGGGGATGGAATATCTGATGGATTATGTCGCCCAGCCTGAAAAATTTGACGAGGTCGTTGAAGATAAGGGCGTGCAAATCGTGGTTGATGCAAAGGCTGTCTTATTCCTGCTCGGCTCTGTGGTCGATTATGAAGTCGATATCCTCGCGTCCAAGTTCACATTCAAAAACCCGAACCAAACGGATGCCTGTGGCTGCGGGGAAAGTGTAACGATTATTCCGGCCATTGATGCGTGAAACGAGCTAATTTAATTGCTTCAATTTTTGCGGCTATTCTCGGCTTAATTAGTATTTATCTGGGCGTAAAAACGAGTGCCGGCTGGCTCGTGGTTATTTCACTGGCAGTAATTTATGCTATAGGTAGTTCCTACGTTTTTTATTTGGCTACGCCAGTCAGTGAGCGCCGCGAAATTGCCGATGTTAAGACTACATACGGTCGATCATATTGGATACCGTTGATAAGTGGCATTTTAGTTTCGATTTTACTAGCCGCCTTATATTTCGTGAAATTTGATGCGAAACTCGTTTCAACGGTTTTAGTGGGACAAGGGCTTATGTCTTTGCTGACAGCTTTTGTTTCTCCAAAATTACACGAAAAATTGCGCATTGAGGATGCTGAAGAGTTCGGTTGAAGCTTAATTCTCGCGGTAAAAATCAAAGGCAACATCGACGTTTAAACTGCCAATCCCTAGGCTGAGGTCATACTCTGGCATTTCATATAGGAAATCGAGGCGAATTGTTTGTTCGTCAATATCTCCATTACCGACGCGTATGCCTTGCTGACGCCCGAAATTCATAATTTGCGTAGGGATTCCTGTCAGATCACCAAGATCATCCACGCCGCTGACGATTTGAATGTTAGAGGCATTGGCACGAGAGCCAAATTGAAATCCGCCGTCATTTCCAGAGGCTTCAAAGCTAGGTGTGAGTTTTATATCGCCGAGTTGTATCGTATTTGAAAAATCACCCGTTGCATTGGAAATCGAAGCGAGGGCGCGCAGAGAAAACCGCGTGTTCCGCGAGGTGATGAAAAAACTATGAGAATAGGCGCGGCCCGGACCATCTAGGAGAATATCGGTATTGGGATTGAGGGCAAAGGCGCCAAGCGTATCGGCGGCGTCTAAAAATCCGTCACCATCATCAATGAGGCTCGTGTGTATGGTGGAGCCATCTTGCGTAATGCCAAAGATAAACCCTTCATCGGCATCAGGCGTATTTGCGCCATTTCCTCCAATAAAACCGGTGACATTGGTGTTCCCAGCTGTGTTAGAAAAGGGGATCATCTGAGCGCCAACTGGCACGCAACAGGAATTGGTCGCGAACACCCAATTATCATATATATCGAGATTTACGCCGTCATGGACAACGGCGCAGCCATA
>CAZNXP010000378.1:0-1672 GCA_964576955.1 uncultured Algimonas sp. | reverse complement strand
GCGGGCTTGCGCGCGATTTTGCGGCAAGACCCTGATGTGGTCATGGTCGGCGAAATTCGAGATCCAGAGACAGCCGAGATTGCTGTGCAAGCTGCGCTTACGGGGCATTTGGTTCTTTCAACTGTGCATACAAATTCCGCCATCGCCGCCGTTGCGCGCCTGCGCGATATGGGGGTTGAGCCGTTCTTGCTTTCGTCAACAGTGACGGCGTTGGTTGCACAGAGATTGGTGCGCCGCCTCTGCGAGAACTGTAAACAGCCTTACAAGCCGACAGAGTCTGAATGCGCAGAGCTCGGCGTTAAAGCTGGCGCAACATTCCACAAAGCTGTGGGATGTATGCAATGCCAAAATATTGGATATCAAGGACGCCTCGGGCTTTATGAAATGGTCGTCAATGATGATGTCTTGCGCCAGATGATCCATGACGGCGCGTCAGAAACGGATATGGGCGCCTATGCATTCAAATCGCGCCATACGCTGCTGCAAAGCGGCGCAGATGCGGCGCTTGCGGGCGAGACCAGCTCGGAAGAAGTTTTACGGGTTTGTTCCGCCCAGAGCCCAGAAAATATTTAGACGGTGGACGCTTTTGATTACAGCGCTCTGGATGCTGGCGGGGTTAAACGCTCTGGCACTCTAATGGCGGGCAGCGCACGCGAAGCGCGTGATTTGCTGCGCGCTCGGGCCTTGACGCCGCTGGATTTAAACCGCTCTCGAAAAAAAGCGATTAAGGCTGGCGATCTATCTGAGACCAAGAGCTTCGGTGCGCGGAAGATTAAACATGCGGAACTAACGCGGGCGACGCGGCAGCTCGCTATTTTGATTGATGCGGCCACACCCGTTGAAGACGCTTTGCGGGTCACGGCATTGCAATTTGAAAAATCGCAAATGAAGAATGTGCTTCTGTCTATTCGGTCCCAAGTCGTAGAAGGGGCAACGCTCTCACAAGCTTTGCGCAGCCAGCCGCAGGCCTTTTCAGACCTCTACATTGCGATGGTCGCTTCCGGAGAAACCTCTGGGCAATTACCTGCCGTGCTTTTGCGTCTCGCCGATGATTTAGAAGCAGCGCAAGCCATTCGGAGAAAAATTGCGGGGGCGACAGCCTATCCTATCGTGCTGAGTGCCGTGGCTCTCATTGTTATTTTTGTATTGATGATTTTCGTCGTGCCTAAAGTTGTCGACCAATTTGATAGTTTTGGCCAAGAGCTACCGCCGCTCACCCGCGCCACCATTGGGCTGTCAGAATTTTTACAAAGCTATGGCCTACTACTCGTTGGAATTATCTTTGTGATGTTTCTAGCTTTCCGCTTTGCCTTGAAGCGGACGTCTATTCGTCGCCGCTGGGACGGGTTTAAATTACGGTTACCGCTTATTGGCCGCCTTATCCGCGATGTGAATGCGGCGCGGTTTTCGCGGACAATGGCGGGATTGGTCAGCGCGGGAACGCCCGCCCTTGCCGCCATGAATACGGCGCAGCATACGCTCCATAATTCTGTCATGCGTGATTCCATCAGCAGGGCTGTTGAGCGCGTGCGCTCTGGCGCGCCAATGTCAGCAGCTTTAAAAGAGACAGGCGTGTTTCCGCCGCTGGTGACGCAAATGGTGATGGGCGGGGAAGCCTCTGGCGACATGGGAAAAATGTTCGAAAAATCAGCGGATTATCTCGAAGATGAAT
>CAZNXP010000377.1:0-1681 GCA_964576955.1 uncultured Algimonas sp. | reverse complement strand
GCTTCGCTGGCAGCGAAGAGGTCAGGGGTTCGACTCCCCTAGGCTCCACCATTCAAACACCCCGCTTTTATCTCCAAAACCCACTCGCGGAATTAAGTATCAAGGCCTTCACTTGCGTGAGGGCCTTTTTTGCGCTCACCATTATTACAACGCGCTGTCTTGCATTACAGCGGCGTCTTGGGCAGGGAGCCTCTTATGACAAACACGCGTGAGTTAAAAATTACAACAATCGGGGCTGGCTATGTCGGCCTCGTCACGGGCGTGTGTTTTTCCGACTTCGGATATGAGGTGACCTGCGTCGATAAGGACGCGGGTAAAATCGGCCAGCTCAAATCTGGAAGCATGCCGATTTACGAAGCGGGATTGGAAAGCCTCGTCAAACGCAATGTGAATGCGGGCCGCTTGCATTTCACCACAGATTTATCCGAAGCCGCGCCGCAAGCGGACGTCGTCTTTATCGGCGTTGGCACCCCGCCAGCCGGCGATGGCTCCGCCGATATTCAATATGTGTTGGCGGCGGCAGAAGAGCTGGCGCCTTTATTGGACGGCTTCACCGTTATCGCCATTAAATCCACTGTCCCTGTCGGAACGGGCGATAAGGTCGAAGCCCTGATGCGCGACGCCGCGCCCAATGCAGACTTTGCAGTTGTCTCAAATCCCGAATTTCTGCGTGAAGGCGCCGCCATTGCTGATTTTACAGACCCCGACCGCGTCATTATTGGCACGGTCGATGAGCGCGCCCGCGATGTTATGGCGCGGCTTTACCGGCCCTTTTCAGCCTTAGGTCCGCCGACCGTCTTCACAGATCGCCGAACCTCAGAGCTTTTGAAATATGCCGCCAATGCCTATCTGGCGACGAAGATAAGTTTCATCAATGAGATTGCTGACCTCTGCGAGGCGGTCGGGGCCAATGTGACAGATGTTGCCTTTGGCATGGGACTGGATGAGCGGATTGGATCGAAATATCTGGCGCCAGGTCCCGGATATGGCGGTTCCTGTTTTCCTAAAGACACGCGGGCGCTGCTAGACATTGCCAAATCCGCGGGCGTGCCCGCCCGCATTGTTGAACAGGTCGTCCATGTCAATGACGCTCGAAAACAATCCATGGCGGATAAGGTTCTGACCTTATGCGGCGGCTCCGTAAGAGGGCTGACGATTGCGGTCCTCGGTTTGGCGTTCAAACCCAATACGGATGACGTGCGGGAATCCCCCGCCTTTCCAATTATTTGGGCACTACAAAAAGCAGGGGCGCATATCCGCGCCTATGACCCCGAAGCGATGGACGAATCGAAAGCCCATCTTTCCGATGTCACCTTTTGTTCTGATGCCTATGACTGTGTTCGCGGCGCAGATGCCGCTGTGCTCGCGACGGAATGGGCGCAATTCCAAAATCTTGATTTCGGCCATATGGGCGAAATAATGAACGCGCGTAAATTTGCAGACCTGCGCAATATCTACCGTCCAGAGGATGTCCGCCGCCATAATTTCGACTATGTCAGCATTGGCCGCGCATAAATAGAGTATAGCTTTAACCAAAAGATACGGTTTTCCGTCGATTTTGCACGATTTCGGCGAGTGACTTATTGAAAAGCGATAAAATCATCCCTAGGTCTATAAGTCAGAAAAAGACGAAATAAGGGAGGAACGTCAGCTATGTCATCATTCGACGTACAAATTGAAA
>CAZNXP010000376.1:0-1694 GCA_964576955.1 uncultured Algimonas sp. | reverse complement strand
GTACCGAAGAAATAACTATGTTTTACGCGAGGTGACCACGCGGCTGTGACGTTTTGGCAAACGGCCTCATTACTTCACCTGTCTACCGCTTATGCCGCGAGAACTTTCGTCCTACCGAACACAGCAGCTTAAGGGCAGGCCCCGCTCACCAAGATAACGGGATAGCGTATCATAACTGACCCGTTTCACACACAGCCCCTCAAACCAGTAGGTGACGTCTACCTGTCCAGTGTCTGAAGGAACCCATTTAATATGCGGCATAAAATGGAAAGTGAGGATTAAGTTTTTTGACTTTTTTATAAGCCGTTAAAATATTTGAATATTTCATCGCGGAAACGGTCAGCGAAATGAGGAATAATCAACAGGTCTCGTTACACCTATTTTCGACAATCCAAAGCATGCCTAGGCCTTACACTTCAATGGGGCTTCGGTATGCCCCCATGATTCCTGTTCCCGATTTCCATTTTCAAAAAAGCTCTGATACTCTGATAAGCTGGTTTCCTCGAAGGAAATTATGCATTTTCCAAATTTTCGGCTTTTCAAAACTCTGCGCTTCGTCTTCTCACAGCTTTGATAGGAAACAAAAGTCTTATAAAAATCGGGCCGATTGTCTTTAAGTTTCGTTCTAGCAATTACCGTAAATTGATAATCGCTAAAACGGCTCAGAAACGGTGTTATTTGTAAAGGGGCTTTAGCGCCCTCGACATTTGGATGATAATTCAAAACTGCGACACATTGAACTTTGTCTCGGTAAACTCTGGCCGCCTCGCTGGCCTCTACGAAGGACCTACTCGCAGAATTATCACGGGCCATGCAAGCGAGAAAAAAGAGGCACAATATATTCCTAGACTTTAATTTACCCATTATATCGAACGCTGACCCTGTCCATTTAAGTCAATCAATGAATCGGCACGCCAATTTCACGCCTCACGATGTTAAACGCGATATCATAAGCCTGCCCGTCAATCTCATAGTCCACGATTATATCAAAATCTTTGACAGACGGCGGAAATTTGGCTTCATCCAATCCTTCAAACACAACCTTATAGGCGTCGTAAAACCCTTTATCTAAAGTGTCGAGACGCAAGGGTTCATTAATCTGACGTTTCAAATTCAACCTTTTTGATTTTAAGTCTACGGTTTTAAGGACGACTTCATAGCTCTCTGTTTTAGACGAAAAAATCACCAAGTTTTTATATCCCTTTGAGAGCCGCCTGACAGATACGAGCGGATAGATATCGCTCCCATTGGGACCGTTGTAATCTGGCGCATCCATGATTCCGGTTTCGAAAAATCTAACTGACGCCGGATGCTCATACTTCGGCACTGTACTCACCGTCATCGAAAACCGCCAAAGCCCGATGAACAAAACCATACATAAGGCAAATATGATCAGGAGTATTTTTTTCGTGGCTTAAAATTCTTCCTTTCGGTCTCGGACCTAGCCCGTTTCAATTTTCGGCACATCAGGGCGCAAAACGCTGCACTCAAAAAGGCGAGCTCAATTCATCGCCTGGCTCGGCGGGCGCCCATACCATTTTTTATAGGCCCGCGAAAATGCGCTTTGCTCGCTATAGCCTAATTGCCCCGCGATTTGCGCTTGAGAGATACTCGGTTGAGCCCTTAACAGATTATAGCGCTCACGGCGCACCTGTTCCAATATCTCTCGGAAAGATGTCCCTTCTTCTTTTAAT
>CAZNXP010000375.1:0-1702 GCA_964576955.1 uncultured Algimonas sp. | reverse complement strand
AGCGGACGCGAGACTTTGATTGGATTTGCTGATGGGGATGGCCGCTATTTATTGACCCTCGCCGATGAGGTGTTCCTCGCGGGGGAGACAAAATTAGATGCCGCCGGCGTGGCGGCGCTCTTGCAAAAACGCGCACCCGCCTATGATAAATCTCGGGATGAGCATTATAATATTATCTCGGCATTGCATAAATCCATGCGCGGCAGTGACCCTGATGCCGCGCTTTATTGGTATGCGCGGATGATACATGGCGGCGAAGACCCGCGTTATATTGCCCGGCGATTGGTGCGTTTTGCCAGTGAAGATATTGGCCTTGCGGACCCCACCGCTCTGATGATTGCGAGTGAAGCCGCGCGCGCCTATGAGCGTCTCGGCAGTCCCGAAGGGGACCTCGCACTGGCGCATGCCGTTGTGCATTTGGCGACTGCGCCAAAATCTATCGGCGTTTATGCAGGCTATAAAGCGGCGATGCGCGCGGCAAAAGAAACGGGCAGCTTGCCGCCGCCGAAACATATTTTGAATGCGCCGACAAAACTCATGAAAGACATTGGTTATGGTGAAGGCTATGCCTATGACCCTAATACGGAAACGGGATTTTCGGGACAAAATTACTTCCCCGATGAGATGGAACGCCAGACCTTCTACGCGCCAAAAGGTGTGGGGCGAGAAGCGAGCATTAAAGCCAAATTAGAAGAGTGGGCCAAGCTGCGCCGCGATAAAAATTAAGGCGATTTATTGGCTTTGCATCGTGCCAGTAATTCCATTAGCAATTATACATGCCGTCTTATTCTACTATTTTAGTTACGCGCGATGAGAAACAAGACTCCGTTGCCATCCTGACATTGAACCGGCCTGAAGCTTTGAACAGCTTCAATAAGGAAATGGTTCGCGATCTGATTAGCGCGTATATGGATTTAGACGCCGACCCGACCGTGCGCGTCATTGTCGTGACAGGCGCTGGCCGCGCCTTTTGCGCAGGCGCTGATATTTCAGAAGGCTTCGGCTCGGCTGAATTATCGAAAGATGTGTCCATGCATGAAGGCGTCGCGCGCGATAAGGGCGGCGAATTGGTGTTAGAGATGTTTGAGGTCGATACGCCCATCATCGGCGCCGTTAATGGTCACGCTGTTGGTATTGGCGCGACCATGACTTTGGCTATGGATATCCGAATTTGTTCTGAGAAAACCAAATGGGCTTTTCCATTTGCGCGCCGAGGAATTGTGTTTGACGGCGCGGCGAGTTGGTTTCTCCCGCGATTAGTGGGCTGGGCCAAAGCCAATGAATGGATTTTAAAAGGGGATATTATTTCTCCAGAAGAAATGTACCGTGCGGGTTTTGTCAGTGAAGTCCATCCACCCGAAACGGTCTTGCCTCGTACCTTAGAACTTGCGCGAGATATTGCGCAAAACTGCTCTCCGACCTCGACGGCGAATAATAAACGTCTTTTGCGGCAATCTATGATGGGACATGGTGTTTTAGAAGATGGTGCGTTCATCTCCCATATAGAAGAGAGCCGCTACCTTAATGCTGCATTCGTCAGCGCGGATTGCGAGGAAGGCGTGCGGGCTTTTTTAGAAAAGCGCGCCCCCAAATTTGCAAATCGTTCGAATTGAAAATGAAATTTAACTTCGGAGACTATAATGGATAGACGTTTGGTAATGCTTGGGCTTGCGGCCACACCTTTGGCGGCTTGTGAGACATT
>CAZNXP010000374.1:0-1714 GCA_964576955.1 uncultured Algimonas sp. | reverse complement strand
CAGATAAATCCGCAAAACTCGGGCTGACGCGAGGGTCGCGCACGGGCACATCCCCTGCATAGAGTAGAGCGGCGCGGCGCAAATCTGTGCCATCTGTAAAACAAACTTCCTGGCTGGGTCCATCATTCGCAGGATGGGCCATTTCCAAATCCACCCAAGGCGACATCAGCAAGATATGCGGCGGTTGAGACAGTCCCTTCGCCTTGAGATGTAAGGCCAGCGCAAGAGCTAAATTTCCGCCCGCGCTGCCCCCGCCAATTTTCACATTCCCCTCGCTCCAACGCGTCCGGGCGGCGTCATAAACATGGGTGGCAAATTCAGTAATCTCGCCGGTTTGCGCAGCGGGCGCGAGCGGATAATCTGGCAAGCACACACTGACGCCTGACAGATCGCTCAGCTTCTCAGCCAGACCAAAATGCAGCGACATAAACCCCAGTAAAAAAGCCCCGCCGTGAAAATGAATATAGGCACTCTCGCCCGCGCCTGATTTCGGATGAATAATCCAGACGTCCCGACCGCCGACCTCCATGCGCTCAGTTCGGGCGCTTAGGCGGCTGGGAGGTTTGGCGCTGCGCGGCGGGGCGCCGTCTATCGCCTTTGCAATGACGCGGTTAGATTTGCCGAGGCGTAGAAGCGTTTCGATAAGCCTATATCGAAGGCTCGTCATGCGGGGACATCTGTGATGAGAATATGTTTGGGGTGCTCGGCCATGCGCGCGCACCACGCAGAAACATTTGGATAATCAGAAAGATCAAACCCCGCCTCACCCGCAACATGGGTGTAAGCATAAAGCGAAATATCGGCGATGCTCGGCCCGCCCCCGACAAAGAAACTACGCCCGTCCAAATGCGCGTCCATGATGGTGAGCGCCGCGCGGCCCTTCTCCCGCAAGACCGGAAGTTCCCCCTCGCGCTCGGGCTTATAATGGCAAATAAACCGCGCCACCGCGATGGCGGGCTCGTGGCGATATTGCTCCCAAAACATCCATTGCAGGGCTTTGGCGCGGTCGAAATGATTGACAGGAAGATAGGGCGTATCTTCGGCGAGGAAGGTCAAAATCGCATTGCTCTCGGCGAGCGTGCGGCCATCGCCGAGCTGCAAGAGCGGGATTTGCCCCGCCGGGTTCATCGCCAAATATTCGGGAGTCTGTGTCTCGCCTTTGATAATATCAATCGGCACATGCGTATAGGGAATGCCGAGATAAGACAGCAGCAAACGGATCTTATAAGAATTGCCCGACGGAAGATAATCATAGAGTTTCATGGCTAAGCGTTAAAACGCGACAGCCGCAAAGTCTATATGTCTTCGTCTCGCCTCAAAGCCCCGTTTAATTTGATTGGGCTTTTGTATCTCTTAGTTTTGTTTGTATCCTAAGATACGGGAGTGTTCGCGTGGGTGGTCAGGCTCTGGTGCAAACCAGCAAATAAAATATGTTTTCGAGCCTTCCCGACCCGTGCAATTCCTGCAAACAGGAAATGCACCGATTGCCAGAAAGCCCCACGCGACGACGCCTTTTCGCATTACCGGTTCGTTGATTTCTGCAAAGCAGAAATCAACTGACTACGCAGTCGAGGCGTAAACAGCTCGCGATAAGCCGCCCAAACTTTTGGGGCGTTACACCCAAAGCTCCAACGACAAGCGCCGCTCCTTTCCGACCAAGCCAACGTGCACATGGCCGCCCGTTGAAAGAAGACAGCTTAAAGATGACACAGCT
>CAZNXP010000373.1:0-1740 GCA_964576955.1 uncultured Algimonas sp. | reverse complement strand
CGCAAGCGGCGCATTTCATCATCATATTCCCAGCGGGAAATCTCGCTTAAAACGCGGTCTATTCTTTGCTCCAATAGCTCGACGGCGACCTCGCGCGCGCCGGGGCGTCTATCGTCTCCGATTAAGTTCTCCGCTTTTTCGCAGGCTTCGGCTAACTCCATAGCCCCGACGGCTCTGGCAGACCCTTTTAAGGAATGCGTGACGCTGGTCCATATCTCATCATCCGCATCCGCATTCAGCCCCTTCCCCCACATCTCAACTTGATTTCTAAATAAGCCAAACACCTCTCGCGTAAGCTCGGGATCGCCGTCCACATATTGATTAAGGTGAGTAAAATCTATTTCAGGTGAATCAGTCATAAGGGTGATACTAGACATAGTTGGCGCATATGTTAGCGCTTTATCATGTCTTATTTTGAACAAACGCAATTAGGTGAGTCGCGGTGGTGGTCATGGATTTTGGTCATCTCTATGACGGTTTTCGCTTGGTTTTTTCTGAGCATACTACTTTCATATCCATTATTGGCCATCGCTGGGTCCTTAGACATATCTCTTTATAACGACACCTCAGCGTCACGAGATGGAACGACAACAGACCCCGTATTACAGCTTATGGGGGCGTCTCCACTTGCCTATGCTCTCTTCTTACTGACATTTCCGGCAGCATTAGCCGGCCTTTTCATGGGACAAAAATTTGTCCACTCCCGAACCCTTAGGTCGCTTCATACCGCCGCAAAAAACTTTAGAGTGTCGCGAGCCCTCCAAGGCTTCATCCTAACATGGATGGTCTTAGGTCTTTTTTCGGTCGCCGGAAATGCGTTAGGTTTTATTGATGTTGAATTTGTATTCGACGGCAAGCGGTTTTGGGCTTTTGCATTGGTCTCATTGCTGTTTCTTCCCCTTCAATCTGCCACTGAAGAAATAGCGTTTCGCGGATATTTCAACCAAGGTCTGACGCATTTGCTGAATTCAAAATGGATAGCCTTTATTATAACCTCGCTGGCGTTTATGGCTTTGCATTTGTCCAACCCCGAAGCATTGGAGGGCGCAGCTTCCGGCACCTTACCCATCGTGATGAGCAGCTATTTCTTCTTTGGCTTTGCGATGTGTTTGATTGTTTGGATCGACGATGGTCTTGAGACCGCGATCGGTATTCATGCTGGCAATAATTGCTTTGCCGCTATCATCATGAATTATGAGAATTCAGTGCTCCCTACGCCCTCGATATTTTTGACAGGATCGGATCCTGTGAAGGACGCTATTTCAACCTTTATCGTCTTAGGGATACTTGTTGCGATTATCTGGTTTTGGCGGAAGGGTTCACGGCAGCGCGCCCTTTAGCGGTCAAACGGCAAACCGTCCATTGCGGCCGCATGGGGTTAGAAAACCACGGCTCAGCATAACCGGACGCAATAGCAGTCTTGATAACGGCTTTATTGACCGGTTCGCCAAATGTATCGAAGATCGCAAGACGGCCATCTTCACGGTTCAACCCGCCGTTCAGCCAATTGCGCATTTCCATGTCTATTTCGCGCGCACGTATCTGTGCGCGATTACTAGCGTTATTCATAATATTCCCACTCACCAAGCCGGGAAATATAAATTGCGGTCTTCGCCGCTTTCCCCGTACTTAAGCTTCTGATACAACAAAGTAGAAAACATCTGGTTAAGTGGTGGGCTTAATTAGGACACAGGGGAATATAGTGTCTGATATAACAAAGAAAATTTTCTCAATTGAGCC
>CAZNXP010000372.1:0-1748 GCA_964576955.1 uncultured Algimonas sp. | reverse complement strand
AAAAGTTGTGGGGCGCATGATGAAAAAGTTCAAGAATTTCAAAAAAGACACCGATGGTAATGTCGGGATGATGTTTGCCGGCGGTGCATTAATGCTATTGATATCTATTGGGGCAGCGGTTGATTATTCTAATATATCTCGGCAGCAAAGCGCATTGCAGGCTCAAGTCGATGCGGCGGTTTTGGCGGCAGCGACGGTACAGGTAGACTTGAAAACTAATGGCAATGGCAATGCCAATGGGCGCTCCAAGAAGGAATTCGAAACGCGCGAAGATGCCGCGAGAGAGGTTATCGCGGCGAATGGGTTTGACCTAAATACCATTGACCCTGTCGTCACGCTAAATGAACATTCCGTCGAAGTCAGAGCTGAGCTGAGTTATAAACCATTTTTCGGCGGCCTATTAGGTGTCAATAACGTCCGGGTGGTCGCTGAATCTGAGTCTGGGTTGCCAGGTGCTGCAACCATAGACCTCGTTTTGGTCCTAGATAGTACAGACTCCATGCGCGTTAATGGAAAAATGGACGCGTTAAAGGAAGGCGCCGCTAATCTCGTTGATGCCATTGAAGAAAGTGGCTCTGAAAGTAAGATCGGGCTTGTTCCTTTTTCTCGATATGTTCGGATTAATCCGAGCTTGCGCACGGCAAATTGGTTCCAAGTGCCAACAGAATTTGATACGGACGTGACGTGGCAGCAGCCGATACGCACGGGCGGTACGTGTAACCAAGAAACTCGAACGCGCACAATCGATGGCGTGGAAGAGCAATATCAGAGAAATGTCTGCACGGGCCAGACGACGACATATGAACAGAGAAGCGCGACGGTTGAATCGCGGTGGAATGGATGTGTTGGAACACGCGCGACGCCGTTGAGCGAAATGGATGACCTATATTACAACAGAATTCCCGGTCTATTGAACAATGTCCCGCCGGAACATTCAGGCGCTAGCAACAATGCCTATTCTGACTGTCCCGGAGAAATAATGCCTTTAACCGTTGATTATGGCGATTTAAAATCTGGGATTAACGCCATGTCGACGATCGACAATACCTATCTGCCGTCGGGGCTTATTTGGGGTCAACGTGTCTTATCACCAGGCGAACCCTTTGATAACGCGCCCGTTCCAGGTGAGACTGAAAACCAGAAAGTCATGATATTGATGACTGACGGCATTAATACGACAGAAATTCGGGAAGACCCAACGAGTCAAACTCAATGGGAAGCTCCTCCCTATATTGCTCGGGTGGATTCAGACGAGGTCGCGGATGAGGCCAATGCGGCGACTGCGCGCTTGTGTCAAAGCGTCAAGGATGATGATATTGATATATATACAATTGCCTTTCAGGTCACAGACGCGGCAACAAGGACCCTGCTGAGGAATTGTGCGAGCAATCCGGATCAAGCTCTGACAGCCGATAGTAATAATGACCTCATCGCAGAATTTAACAATATCGCAAATCGCTTAGAGGCTGAAATCCGTCTGATGCGCTAAGAATAATTTTGCCTTTGGGTTTGATTGTCTAGAAAAAGCGCTGAGCTATGATATGAGTTTACCGAGACTGGAAGCACCCGCTTTCAAAACCCGGAGACTAGCATGACCTCATTGTTTAAACTTGCCGCCCCGTTGATTGCGCTTGGCCTCTTGGGGGCCTGCTCGAAGGGCGTAGATGTTGCGGACGTAGATGTCGCGGCGCTCCATGACCGCACGCTGACGCTGGATACGCATATTGATATCCCGTTGACCTATATGA
>CAZNXP010000371.1:0-1776 GCA_964576955.1 uncultured Algimonas sp. | reverse complement strand
GTGTAATCTTGCGTGGTCGCTGTGACCTTATCTAAGGCGCGCAGCACAATCGCAGTCCCGGGAATATTTTCTGCATGGGCAGGAAGACTAAATCCCATCAACAGACAAAGAACAAGGAAAACGCGCATCGGCCTATTTCCCCGGGGTCCAAGCTTCGTAATCTGATGCAACAGCATCTCGAACGCCGCCGCGGTCCAAGCTTCCCTTTGGCTTATAGGCAAAGGGCGTACCCGTTAGATTTGGAACATGGCTTTCTTGCCAACCATGCACCTTAATATCGATATCTTTGGGTAGTTCATCATATGTATGGTGGAGCCATCCGTTCCAGACGGGCGGGACTTTAGAGGCTTCCGCATAATCGGAATAAATGACATAACGCCTCGTGCGTCCGTCATAGCGTAGCTTTTCGCTTTCAAAATATTGATTGCCAAATTCGTCTTCTCCGACTTTCACAGCCTTAGTTCGAATTTGCAGTGAAGTGCCCAATGTCGAGCCATTCCACCATGTGAACAAGCGATTGAAAAATGCCAAGGTCCGACTCCGGAAAACAGGTTATATGCGGGGTAGTAAGGCCGCTGGGCCTATCGGTAAAGGCTGAATATGCGTAGATTAAGGCAAAGCCTGCAGCCATTTGGGCGGTTTTCCAATCACAATTTAAAAATAACCCGAATCTTACCACGAATTTATTGGAAAAACTGTCCATCCTTCCTGTAAAAGGGCCCGTGTTTAATCGTTTGACCCTCCCCATACTGGCCCTGTCTATGATGGCCCTTGCGGCGCCTGCATCTGCCCAAATTCGTGTCGACGCGCGTATTCAAATGAGCAGCGGGTCATGCTCAGGCTGTGATTTATCCAATAAGGCCATGAATGGGATAAGGCTAAATAATGCCAATCTGTCCGGAAGTATTTTCAATAACTCTAATTTGTCTGGCGGAACCTTAGATGGGTCCAACCTGACGGGTGCGCATTTTCGCGGCGCGCTCATGTACCGTGTCACAGGCGACAGCGTGACAATGCCCCGTGCAATCTTGGAAGATGCCACGTTGACGGAAGCCAATCTCACAAATGTAAAATTGGCGAATGCCAAATTATCACGCGCCAACCTCTCACGGGCTATCTTTTCAGATGCAGATTTCGAGGGCGCAGATTTCAACGACGCAAACCTCACAAGTGCTCAGTTCAAAAGCGGGCAATTCCGAAATGCGCGTTTTGGGTCCGCCAATTTACAAAATGCAAGTTTTGACAATGCCGATTTTTCTGGCGCAGATATGTACCAAGTTCAAAGCCTGACACAGGTCCAGTTAGACACAGCCTGCGGGGATGAGAAGACCCGCCTACCTTTTGGCTTATCACTCCCCTATTGTAACGGTGTTAGCGAAGCTCTGTTCAAACATGACCACCTCGCACTGAATCAAAATATGACAGAAGCCGCGCAGCGCTTGGACCGCGCGATATCCGACGTAGAAAACCTGCTGGCCGCCTCTGGTCCAAATGACCGAGTTCTCCGCACGCGCTTACAACGCATCCACAGCGACCTCGTTCAAAGTAAAGCCGTTATTGAGCCTTAGTCCGCCTCGCCTAATCCTTTGGGATAGGTGCGACGGTCTTAATATTTAGCTCTTTCAACGCGGATTGATCGACTTCGGCAGGCGCGTTCATCATCAAGTCTTGTGCATTGCCGTTCATTGGGAAGAGGATAACGTCGCGAATGGTTTCTGTGCCTGCGAGCAACATAACAATACGGTCCACACCCGGCGCAATACCACCATGCGGCGG
>CAZNXP010000370.1:0-1778 GCA_964576955.1 uncultured Algimonas sp. | reverse complement strand
GTGCAGTATTTGTTTCAGTTTCAGACATGTTCTAACCCCGCTTCACGTTCTTTTCGGACATTGATTTAAAATCAATGACTTCAGGATTTTGAGCTGCATGCTCATGCTCTGCCCCGGCGTAAACGCGAAGGTTTGAGAGCTGCTTGCGCGCTAATGGGCTTTCCTTAGGCAACATACGCTGGACAGCTTTGCGCATAACGCGGTCTGGGAATCGTCCGTCCAGAACTTTGCCCGCTGTTGTTTCTTTCAATCCACCCGCATAACCAGTGTGACGATAGTAAACTTTGTCAGCGCGCTTATTGCCTGTGAGGTGAACCTTATCGGCGTTGATTATGATGACATTGTCGCCGCAATCAATATGGGGCGTGTAATCGGGGCGATGCTTTCCGCGTAGGCGCATGGCAACAAATGTTGCGAGACGGCCAACGACAACATCTTCCGCATCAACGAGAATCCATTTTTTCTCAATGTCTGCGGTTTTCAAAAACTTAGTCGTTTTCATGATGAACCTTGAAGTAAGTCGAACCGACCAATGTGGGCAATTCTGCGATGGCGCTACCTACGCAAGGGTCACACACGCGTCAACACGCTATTTCAGACACCTGCATTAAATAACTCAATAAAAACAGTAAGTTATAATTTAGGTATTATTTTACCGTATTTCTAGAGCGCCAAACCACGCCCATTACGGCTAGAAAAACCAAAATCGAAGAAAACTGATGCAAAAGCGATAAATTTAGGGGCGCTACGGACAATAACGTCCAAATCCCGAGCAAGACTTGCCACAGCAATAGGCCGCCAAAGACCATCATAGCTGAGCGAATTGTCTTATTTTTGCGGAATGACACCCACACCCAAAGCGCAACAGCTAAAACTATATAGGCCAAGGTTCTGTGATTGAACTGAATGGCAGCGGGGTTTTCAAAAATATTACGCCAGATGGGAGACTGAACCGCATAGCCTTGAGGAATAAAATCACCATCCATCAACGGCCATTCATTATAGGTGCGGCCCGAATGCGTGCCTGCCATAAAGGCGCCGCCAATAATTTGTAGAAAAACTAGACCCGCCAATAACACGGTGCGCCCTCGCCCATATTGGTATTTGGCGATTTCCCATTCTGCGCGTTGATTTTTATATAACCAGTAAAGCACGCCTAAAATAATAAAGGCCATTCCGAGATGGATCGCGAGGCGGTATTGGCTTACATCCACCCTATCGCCCTGTAATCCGCTATAGACCATCCACCACCCAATCCCGCCTTGCAGACCTATGAGACATGCAACGACAAAGAACTTCCATCGATGTCCTTGCGTGAGTTTCCCTTTTGCAAAGAACCACAGATAAGGCAGCATAAAAGCAAGGCCAATAAAACGTCCAAGTTGTCGATGGCTCCACTCCCAAAAGTAAATGAATTTAAACCCGGCCAAATCCATATCGGGATGTTCGGCTTCAAACTCGGGTATCTGCTTATATTTTTCAAATTCGGCGAGCCACGCCTCGGTTGAGAGCGGCGGCAAAGCCCCGCGAATGGGGGCCCATTCCGTGATTGACAGACCAGAGTTCGTCAACCGCGTCGCGCCGCCCACCACAATCATGGCAGCCACCAAAAGGATCATAAAAATGAGCCAGTTTTCTATGGAACGGGAACGGGTTTCAATCATACAGCTATCATAACGTGGATTACCACCATGTCGACGCGGCAAATCGCTTAGAGGTGAGTAAAACAAGATGGTCGGAGTAGCAGGATTCGAACCTGCGACCCCACGCCCCCCAGG
>CAZNXP010000369.1:0-1779 GCA_964576955.1 uncultured Algimonas sp. | reverse complement strand
GTTTCTTGATTATTTTACAAGCGCCTGAATTTGGATGAAAATTTTGCGGAATCATATGGCGCAAAATGAGGATTAATCGAACAGGCGCTTAATTTTGAAGTGAAACGAAATTAAATTGAATTAAACACGCTAACAAAATTGGCAGGCGCAACTTGGCCTGCCCGCGTGCATAAATTTCGCTGATATTATTTATTTTGGGTTTGCGTTTCCCGCTAAAACCCCATGAGGAATGCGGAATTGGTTCAAGATAAAGACAGTATAACTTTACTTGATAAGGACGTGCAGCAATGCCCTTACCACGCTTATAAAAAGCTGAGGGAGGAGCATCCCGTTTATCTGGACCCGGCAACGGGCTTTCACATTATTAGCAGATTTGAAGATATAAAAAGGGTTTTGAAAAACCCAGACATCTTTGGCAACACCCCTATGATGGAAAGCACCTTAGTTAAGCAAAATATTAGAAACCGCCTGAGAGATAACGAAATATATAAGGAAAAAGGCTGGGTACCGGGGCTATCCTTACCCTTTCGGGATGAACCAGAACATAAGCAAATGAGAGCTGTGTTTGATAAGGCCTTCCGCCATAGCCGCGTTATGGAATTGGACGGGTTTATTCAACGCTGCACGGAAACCCTATTTGACGGGTTCATGGATAAGGGCAGCTGTGATTGGGTCCGAGAGATGGCCATTCCCCTGCCGCTCATCGTGATTTGCCACCAAATGGGCGCGCCCGAGGAAGATATTTGGCAGATTAAAGACTGGACGGAAGCCTTCTTCCACCGCATCGGAATGATGCAACCTGACGAAGAAAATCTCGCTTCCTTGGATAAAATTATCGAGGCGCAACATTATTTTCAGCCAATGTTTGAGCGGCTACGCGAAACGCCCAATGACAGCTTTTTGAGCGATCTTGTGAATACTGTTATCGAGGCTTGGGGCCGACCGCTCACTGACAATGAGCTTCATGCCTCCATGATGACGGACACATTTGTCGGCGGCAGCGAAACAACGACAAATGCGCTTGGCGCTGGCGTCATGTTACTGCTTGAAAACCCCAATATATGGGCGCAGCTGAAATCTGATCCTGACAAATATTTACCGACATTCATCGAAGAAGTCGTCCGCTTGGAATCCCCCGTGCAAGGACAATATCGCTTTGTTCGGGAAGACACGGAAATTGCAGGCACGCCGCTGGAAAAAGGCGCGACACTCATCATTCGATATGGAGCGGCCAATCGGGATGCGCAAAAATTTGAGAACCCAGAGACAATCGACCTAGATAGGCCAAGGGCAGCGGCCCATCTTGGCTTTGGTATGGGGAACCACCACTGCCTTGGGGCGACATTGGCGCGGCGTGAGCTCTATTGGGGGTTTAAAACACTAACTGACCGGATTGCCTCAATGCGGCCAGCCGAAGGGCAAGGCGAGTATGATTTTCACCCGCATTACTTATTTAGGTCGCTGAAAAGCTTAAAAATAGAGTTCGAAAGAGAAGCTTTATAACGTGTCCGAAGGCGAACTTTCGCCTCGATATATTCGAGCTTTCCGGTCTGTTTGTCTCCGGAAATTCGTGCGAACTCAAACTCCATCTCGACCTAGGACGTATATAGTCAAATAAAGCTAAAATAGATTTGAACTAAGAGACTGATTTTGTTAGCATTTCTACGCGAGGGAGTTTCGATATGAAAAAAATAGCATTAATACTATCACTTGTTGTGGCGGCCGGATTTTTATTTTTCGGCGTTCAGAAATTTGGGGCAACCAACCCGATTTTCTCTA
>CAZNXP010000368.1:0-1781 GCA_964576955.1 uncultured Algimonas sp. | reverse complement strand
GGTCATGATGTTACCCTGTTTGATGTACCGCATATTCAGGTTCGGGATTTAGAGGATTGCGAGGCCAGCACGCGAAAAGCCAAAGCGATTGGTATTCATGCCCGCTCAGCCATACATCCAGCCCAAATTGACCGCATACACAAAGCTCTTGCCCCTTCAGATGCAGAGATTGCGCAAGCCGAACGGGTGATTGCTGCGTATCAAAGTGCGGACGGGAACGTCGTGCTTATCGACGGCAAATTTATTGAAACACCTGTAGTCAAAAAGGCGCAACGGGTTTTAGCCTTTGGGAAAAGAGTTTAATCGTTGGATTGCGGCAGACAATCATCGCAAAATAACAAATTACGCGAAACATAATCTAGGAATTCAAATGTCCCAAGACCTGCCCTTAAAAGGCATTCGTATTATCGCGCTGGAGCAATATGCCGCGGGTCCATATGGCACGCAGTTACTCGCTGACCTTGGAGCGGAAGTTATTAAAATTGAAAATCCGCTTACGGGCGGAGATGTTTCGCGCTTTGTTAGCCCGCACCTCATTGGGGATAAAGATAGTCAATTTTTCCAGACCTTTAACCGCAATAAAAAATCTCTCTCTTTGGATTTAAAATCGGGCGAGGGACGTCAGGCTTTTGAGAGTTTGGTGGCGACAGCTGATGCCGTTTCAAATAATTTGCGCGGTGATTTACCCGTTAAATTGAAAATTGATTACGCGTCCCTCAAGTCCATAAACCCCAAAATTGTGTGTGCACATCTATCGGCCTATGGTCGAGGCAATAGTCGTGAAGCTTGGGGCGGGTATGATTACCTTATGCAGGCCGAAGCTGGCTTTTGCAGCGTCACGGGCGAGCCAGAGGGCCCGCCGGTTCGCTTTGGGCTTTCCATGGTCGACTTTATGACAGGCTCTATGTTTGCGACGGGATTGGTTGCTGCCGTCTTTGGTGCGCACCGCACAGGTCAGGGCAGTGATATAGATGTATCACTCTTTGATACGGCGTTGCACCAACTCTCTTATCCCGGGACTTGGTATCTGAATGCAGGGGATATGGTCACGCGCCAGCCGCGCGGCGCGCATCCTGCGATTGCGCCCAGCCAGCTTATGGAAGCGGGGGACGGTTGGATCATGTTTTGCTGTCAGACCCAGAAATTTTGGGAAAGAGTCGCCGAACGGCTTGGGCATCCTGAATGGGTGAAGGATCCACGCTTTGTTAAAGTTGAGCACCGCCGCGCGAACCGGGCCATTTTGCAAGAGACCATGGAAGCCGTTCTAAAGACGAATACGGTCTCGCATTGGATGGAAAAATTTGGAGGCTATGTCCCTGCAGCTCCCGTTTTTGACATCGAGCAGGCGATGGAAAACCCCTATGTCGCCGAAATTGATATGATTTATGAAGAATTACATGCGGGCTTTGAAAATGGCAAAATTCGGCTGCTCTCATCGCCTTATAAATTTAACGGCAAGCGGCTCAAAGGCGGCATCGCACCGGAACTTGGCGCAGACACAAAGGACCTCCTTGGATGAAGCTCGAGGGGGTTAAAGTTTTAGACTTGTCGGCTTTCTTACCGGGGCCTCATATGACGATGATGATGGCGGATCACGGCGCTAATGTTGTAATGGTTGAACCAGATAATGGCCTAGGTGAACCGGCCCGGGAAATGGGCGAAAAATACCCTGATGGAAACTCAGTCTGGTTTGCAAATATCGCTCGCGGGAAGAAGAGCTATAAGGTCAATCTCAAAGATGATATTAAACGCGAAGCTTTTTTAAAACTCGCCGCTGAGGC